>CATMOP010000060.1 GCA_950072225.1 uncultured Nitrospina sp. | reverse complement strand
GGTACTGACTCTAAGCCATTGGCCCGCATTCTTCGGACTGGCAATAGCTCCCCCCAGAGCCAGAATCTGCGAACCTATACTGCGCACCATCTGTTTGGCACCATGATGAAATATAATATGCCCAATTTCATGACCTAAAACCCCTGCAAGTTCCGCCTCACTATTTACCAGGGCCAGCAAGCCCACGGTCACATATACATAGCCTCCCGGCAAAGCAAACGCATTGATATCCGAGCTATTTACAATCCGAAAATAATAGCGTGGAAAAACTTTATCAGAAAGTTGAGATACCAGTTTTTGACCTATTCTATTGACGTATATCTGGAGTTCTTTATCCTGATAGATTCCGTATTGTTTGGAAATTTGCTCATCGGCACCTTTTCCCATGGCCATTTCTGTTTTCTTTGAAATGAAGGGTACGGAATGGCTAATAGCTGGAGGAAATAAAACAAGAAGAACAAGAAAGACCGGTAAAATAAATATGAGGGCATCTCTAAAAATCACTTTTGGCCACCGGAGAGCCGCCGGAGGTAGATGGAAACAACTTTTTCTGGCAAGCAAAGAGTTGTCTCGACTTAAAGAGCCCTTGCCAGTTCCCTCACACGGGAGTGGGCGGCAGGCGGCCTTGGAAAAAATCACCGAAAAAATAGAGATCTCCTTGGAATATTTAGATATTATCGGCATAAGATTTGCGAAGAACCTCAGCTGGCAATTGGCAATAGCTTTTTACCACCCAGAGTCGTTCTTCTGGACTAACGAGTTCTTATCCCTTCGGAGCACGCGTGATATGTCTTCACCTGCCTTCATACTCTGAAAGGGTAAAAACTTTTCTAAGGTGAAATATCACATGCCCATTGTCCCCGGCGAGTGGGCCGTACTGTTATCAGGCAGAAAGCTGTTTGATGCGGCGCTCTATTTTATCTACTTGCGGATTGCGTGCGAATTTAATCTGCATTTCCCTCAAAATCAGTAATGCGTTGGAACCCTCGTTATTCAACTCGTAACATCTTGAAAGGCTCCAATATACCTCAAACAAGGGGAAAGCGGTGTTCGCATCGATTACCGATTTGAACAAATCAATAGCTTTTTTGTAATCTTTTCCAGACTCATAGCTGTATGCCAGCCCAACCTGTGCCATTTGGTAATTGATTTGTCCCGGAGATGAATTGCTCATCACCGTTGAATAAAGCACTTCGGCTTCACTAAACTCCTGGTTTTGAAAATGGGCATCGGCTAATAACAATGAAGCCCGCTCTTTTTGAAAACCCTCCCCTATTTTTTTCCAGATTGACCTCACTTCAGAGGCAGGATTACTGTCATTTTCGACCATCTTTTCCATTTCAAAATATAACGCTTCATTTCCTAACGCCTGGGTTTCCTGATAGTATTTGAAGCCAAAAAAAGAAGAAAGAACAATAAGGAGGGTGGCGATAACACCAATAACCGTAGCCCGATTATCCATATAATAAAGCATAGCTTTTTCAGAAATGGATAAAAATTGGTCGGGATCTTTTAACAAATGTTTTCGGCTGACTTTAATACGTTTGGCCATGAGAAAAACCTTGCTCAATCGACGGAATTTTAAAAATTCCGATACATTTATGTTCCAGGTTAGCAACTTCATTTAATCATAAAGACAAACCCCAAACAAGCCATATTCCTCCAAGCAATACAACTATGAATTCGTTATAATGCCGGAGTTCTCTTGCTAAAAAGGCATAACATGCATGAAAAAATTTCCATTATTGGCGCGGGTAGTTGGGGAACCGCATTAGCAATTTATTTGGCTGGTAATTTCCGCCATATATCTTTGTGGGTGTATGAACAGGATCTGTGTGATGCCCTGACCCACACCCGGGAAAATAAATGGTTTTTACCCGGACACCTTTTACCCGAAAATATCCAGCCCACTTCTTCATTACAATCGGCCATCCAGGGGCAATCCTTAATCCTGCTAGTAGTTCCTACTCACGTACTGAGACAGACCCTATCCCAAATCAAACCATTTCTAGAAAAAGATTGTTTATTGATTTGCGCCAGTAAAGGGATTGAGAATGATACCCTTTTCACCACCCATCAGATCATTCAGGATGTTTTGAATATCGATAATTCTGTATCAATCATTTCCGGCCCAACGTTTGCCAAGGAAGTCGCATCCGGAGTTCCTTCCGCATTGGTAGCTTCTGCAGAAACTCTTGCAACGGCAAAACAAGTTCAAGAGCTTTTTACTACGGATAAAATGAAAGTTTTTACCAGCACTGATTTGGTGGGGGTGGAAATTGGTGGTGCATTAAAAAATGTTATCGCTATCGCCACGGGAATTAGTGACGGACTGGGTCTGGGATTTAACACCCGGGCAGCGCTGATTACTCGCGGGT
This sequence comes from uncultured Nitrospina sp., assembly GCA_950072225.1. Lineage (GTDB taxonomy): Bacteria > Nitrospinota > Nitrospinia > Nitrospinales > VA-1 > LS-NOB. The sequence goes on along the minus strand of CATMOP010000060.1, from coordinate 6,911 downwards.
TGGTCGAGATCAGCCGGATTGGAACAAAACTTGGAGCCCGTCCAGAAACTTTTTATGGTCTTACCGGCTTGGGAGATCTTGTGCTCACCTGCACCGGCGACTTGAGCCGGAACCGGCAACTAGGAATCCAACTCGGTAAAGGGAAATCCCTTAAAGAAATTACTGAAAACATGAAAATGGTGGCTGAGGGTGTGTTGACTGTGAAATCGGCTTATTCCCTGATAAAGAAATTTGATGTCCAGGCGGCAATTATGGAAGAAACTTACCGCGTCCTTCATGAAAATAAATCTCCAGGTCAAGCATTAGAGGACCTGATGAAAATAGAAATATCCACCGAGTTTGCAGGCATAAAAGGTTTGCATGGAGAGCTTGATGAAACTTGATATTTTGACCGGGTCTATCGACATTAAAGGTTTGTAATGAATCCCCACGATTTAAAAAAAATATTGGATGACCTGCACCACCAAAAACTTACTCCCAAGCAGGCCATGAAAAAGCTTGCGACACTGCCTTATGAAAATCTTGGATTTGCCAAGGTTGACCATCATCGTAGCCTTAGAATCGGCATGCCCGAAGTTATTTACTGCCCGGGAAAAACGATATTTCAAATAAAAAAAATTATTCAGAGCATGAATCGGGCAGGACATTCCGTTCTTGCGACAAAATTATCCAAAGACAACTTCCGTAAATTAAAACCCTCCTTGCCTAAATTTTCTGAATACAATGAAGTGGCACAGACTCTGGTCATTAAAAAAAATAAACATCGGAAAAGAACCGGCTTGATAACCATCATCAGTGCAGGAACCTCAGATATCCCCATCGCCGAAGAGGCTTCTGTCACCGCTCAATTGCTGGGGAGTAAAACAGAAACCCTTTTTGATGTAGGGATAGCAGGTATTCATCGTTTACTCGACAACCTTGAACAGATTCACAAAGCGCGGGTGGTCATTGTTGTGGCAGGAATGGAAGGAGCCCTCGCCAGCGTAGTCGGGGGCCTGGTGGACAAACCCATCATAGCTGTGCCTACCAGTATCGGTTATGGAACGTCTTTTGGAGGTGTTTCTGCTCTTCTAACCATGTTAAACAGTTGCGCACCAGGAATAGCGGTGGTCAATATCGATAACGGGTTTGGAGCCGGAAGCATGGCCCACCGGATCAACATTCTTGGGGATTCGATAGAGACTGAATGAGCCGGTTCATTCCCTCCTCAGGATTTACCACAGGCCCATAGCCAAAATCTTTTTTGGCCAGAGAAATATTAAAATAATGTGAGGTGGCTAATTGGGAGGCTAAAAATCGGGTCATCGGAGGCTCTTTTTTAATATTTCCCCAGTTGTATATTTTTTCCAAAAAATAACCCAACCTTGTTGCAGTTCGGTAAGAAATACTGCGTGTAACAGGCGGTCGGCTTGTTTTTTCCAGCACTTCATTGATCCATTCCCACAGATTCACCGGTTCACCATCGCTGACAAAATAAACCTTACCGGCAGAAGGCTTACCAATCCCTAGTGCATCACAGGCTTTCAGATGGGCGTACACAGCATTATCGATATAAATGATATCGACCCTGTTTTCTCCTTGCCCCACTCGCACCAATCGTCCTTTATCTGCTTTTGCCAAAAGTCTGGGGACCAAATGCGGATCACCCGGCCCCCAGATTAAATGCGGCCGGATAGATACCGTAGCCAAATCCGGGCTATTAGCTTCTATCACAAGTTTTTCAGCAATCGCCTTGGTGCGGGGGTACTCACTTAAATAATTCTCTGGGTAGGGAACCGTTTCATCCACACCCTCAAGACTCGAGCTCCCGTATACGACACTGGGAGAACTGGTAAATATCAGCTTTCGGACCCCGTTAATCAGGCAGGCTTTAATAACATTGTGTGTTCCATCAACATTAATGCTGTAAAAATCTTCTGCCCGCCCCCAAATTCCGGGAAAAGCGGCAGTATGAAAAACTGCATCCATTCCCACGATTATCTTGCGAAGGAAATCAAAATCCCGGATATCTCCTTGGAATAGTTTAATACCCTTTGGAAGATGGGAATAATGATGGCGGCCGACAACGGTAACGTCATGTTGTTTTTCATGGAGCGATTTAGCAATTCCGCTTCCAAGAAATCCGCCACCGCCTGTAACTAGAGCCCGCATTTCATATTCCTCTGTAATTAAAAGGCCACTAGGCGTGGGGCGGTGATATTCTTCCTCAGTCTTCCTGCCCCGAAGGGGTACAATTAGCAATAACTTTATCTGGCGAGAAAAGAGTTATCTCGGCTTGACGAGTTATTTCTGTCTGCCACCGGCGGCTTGCCGGTGCTTGTCTTATTCTAACGGAAGATTCGCTTTAGCATCTAAAGCCTTAAAGTCAGCCGACAAACTTTTTTGCCGAACAAATTTATGATAACCGGCACAAGCAATCATAGCGGCATTATCGGTGCAAAAAATTCGGTCCGGAAAAGAAGCCTCAAACCCATGAGATTGAGCCGCATTTCTTACGGCCTCCCGCAACGCACCGTTTGCGGCCACCCCACCCGTCACGACTATTCTTGATATTTTCTCCTTTTTACAGGCGCTGATCAGCTTGTCAACCAAGACATCAATTACCGCATCCTGAAACCCTGCAGAAATATCTTCATCCGTCAAGGTTATACGATTGCCCTGCTCTCTTTGCTGCAAAAATGTTCGGACCGATGTTTTCAATCCGCTGAAACTAAAATCCAAAGAACCTTTCTCCAGATATGCTCGGGGGAATTTATGGGCCTTTCCGTTTCCCTTTCGCGCCAACCTTTCAATGGCCGGGCCTCCTGGATAGGGGAGTCCAAGCATTTTTCCAACCTTATCAAAAGACTCTCCCGCCGCATCATCCCGGGTCCGCCCCAGCAGTTTATATTGCCCAAAATTAGCCGCTAGGTACAGGTCGGTATGCCCTCCCGAAACAATGAGAGCAACGAAGGGAAACTGTATTTTTTTCTGTAGAAAAATAGCAAGAAGATGGCCTTCCAAATGATTCACGCCGATCATGGGTGTATTGAGACCATAAGAAAGGCCCTTGGCGGTGTTTAGACCAACGAGCAATGAGCCGATCAACCCAGGCCCCATCGTGACAGCAATGAGATCTAGATCCCTTAGTTGTGCACCAGCCTCTTTCACAGCCTCCTCAATAACCCGATGCACCCGCTCAATATGGGACCGGCCTGCCAACTCAGGAACAATCCCTCCATATTTTGAATGGATACCAATCTGGTCATTGATCACATTAGATAAAAGGGTGTCGCCGTCTTTCAAGACTGCGGCGGCGGTTTCATCGCAGGATGTTTCTAAGCCAAGAACGAGCATAGGGGGATGAATATCTATAAAATGGACCCCTCTTTTTCAAAGAGGGGCCTGGGGTGATTTACCTTTTTCCTATTCCCACCGGGCGTGACCGGCGAACCGCCTGTGGCAACTAACAATAACTCAATCTGGTTAGCAACGATGCTCTTGGCCCAATGGGCTATTCCACCTGCTAAGGTGTTATTCGATGCGGGCGTTGGCGAGTTCCTGGGCGACTTTGGTGATGTCTTTGACAAATTTCTCGAAGGCTTTGTCATCGTCTTTGTGCTGGGTCTGCTTGCGGATTTGTTCCCCATTGGCGTCAATAACAAGATCCAGGACATTGATTCCAGGAGTCACGTGGTGTTTTCTGATTTCTATTCTGATTTCATTGACTTCCATTGGTTCCTCTCCAAATTAAACGTTGCATGCATCGTTGATGAGCAACAAGTTGACTTTTTTCGACAATAATTTTTAATGGTGCCTCTCATGTAGAGGAGAGTATTTAATATCATTTCAGGGTAAGACGGTCAAGGGCTCTTTGAGCCGAGCGCCTTAGCAAGGGAAGCAACTGGCGAGGGCTTGGTTGTACCCCTGCTACCCCATTCGGGGCATGCAGGCTGAGGAGGAGTACCACGGGCCGAGATAATTCTTTGTTCGCCAGATAGAGTCAATGCACTTTGCCACCGGCCGCTGGCCGGTTAGATGGTGAAATCGAGTAGGCGGGATCGGGCCTGTTCATTCTGGAGTTGTGACGACAGGGCGCGGATGGATGTCTCAAACCTCAGTAATCCCTGTTGGAGGTTGCTGACTTCTTCGGCAAGATCGGTGTCTGCCAAGCCCGATTCGCTCCGTGTCAGGTTTTCTATCTGAATATTTAAGCTGTTAGCGGTGCTGGTCAACCGATTACCGATGGCTCCCACTTGTCCCCGGGCGGCATTCAGGGTTTGGGAAGCTCGTTCAAAACTGTCAATCCCTGCAGAGCACCCTGAGTGGTTGAAATATCAGAATCGGCAATCCCCAGGGATTCAGTACTTGTGCTTTCCACCACATTAAGGCTAATCTGGTTATCCGGTCCAGACCCTGTCCCGGCCTGAATATTGACAGGTTCTGCGTTTTACCCCAGGGACCCATCCAGCAGGTTTCGACCATTGAACTGAAGGGAACCGGTGAGTCGGTCAATTTCGCTCTGGATTTGGCCAAACTCATGGTTCAATGTCTGCCTTTGGGAATCATTCAAGGTCCCATTGCTGGATTGTATGGCCAATTCCCGTCCCCGGTTTACCAAATCAGCGATACCGGCTAATCCGCCGTCTGCGGTGCGGACAAAATTGGTACCCGATTCTACATTCTTGACAGATTGGGTCAGGGCGCTGATATCTGATCGCAACTGAGCGGATAATGCACTCGCCGCTGGATTGGTTCCCGCCCGGTTAAGTTTTCGACCTGAAGCGATGCGTTCCAAAGAGTCCTGCAATCCAGATCGGTTCCGGTTGATCGTGTTCAGCAACTGGCTGAAAGTTCCACTTATCGGGTCGACCATTTAGAGTTCCCTAGTTTTATGGATGAATTAGTCTAAGATAAAGCTATCCCACCGGCTTGTCAATATGGGCTGAATGAAAGACTGCCAGTTGCAATGCCCTGGCGGGCAGATTAGAATTACACGGAGGGCCTCCGCGGCTAGTGCTATGAATTCTATTTGAGGAGAACCAATGAAAATTTCCATCAATGGGGCTGAAACGGAAGAATCGTCTTTTCAGGGAGAAACCTTGAAGGAAGTGCTGGACGCGATTTTAAAAAACCGTCAGGATTCTTATATAAGAAGAATCTGGCTGGAGGGCCAGGAAGTTTCCTCCAGCGCCCAGGATACTTTAATGACTTCTACCTCAAGCATTGAATTGCTTGAGTTGGAGCTGGCCTATTTGAAAGACCTACTGGCCAATAATCTTGGCAACGCAAAGGAATATCTCGAAAAGCTGATTCCTGGTTTTCAAAAGGCCGCAGACTTGTTTCGCATGGGCAACGAACAAGAGGCCCATAAATTTTATTTGCATATCCTCGATGGGATTGACTGGTTCTCCCAGGTTGTTCTGAACATAGTTAAATCCCGTGGAAATCAGGTTGAAGGGCAAAGCCTTGGAGACCGGCAGGAAAAGTTGACTGGCCTTATGGCCCAAATGCTGGAGGCCAACCAGAATCAAGACTGGGTCTTGATGGCCGATTTACTGGAATATGAAATGATTCCTTACTATGAAGATTGGCAAGAGACGCTTTCCCACTTCAATGCTTGAGGGAGGTTCATGGGACGACCCCAGGAAAACATATACTACCTTATTTTTCAATGCCTTTTTAGATTAGGGTTGTTTTTCTTTCCGGAAAGTGGGCCGGGTCTGGCTTTTTTTCAAAAAAAACCTAAATTAAAACTAAAGTTTCAGGAACTTTTACCGATGAGGAGGTCGTAGACCACTACCTTGAATTTGAGGTAAAGGTAGTTGTTTTTGGGAAGTTATTCCAGGAAAAGGATGCTTTCTAGTCTTCTCTCTTATCGGAAAAAAAATCTGAAACTTTAACAAGGGACGGGTTTTTGGGAGGATAGAGGCAAGGCGGCCCCTCCCCAAGGATTGGAAATAAAAACCACTAAAGAACGTTTGTAAGAAAGGGACAAACCATGGAAGATGTAAATTTTCCTTTGGACCAGAGTCAGGTCACTAGTGCGTTGCGCGGATTGCGGGAGGCTGGAGAAGAAAGTTCGCGACCACGCCGTTTGGAAGATAGCGAAGATGAGTTTAGGAATCCTGAAGCCAGGGACGATGAAGAGGTTGAACAGACTGCCCAGGCCGAACGTACTGTTATTGCGCAAGACCGTGTTGACGTATTAGAACAAGATCAACAGCAGGAGCAAATAATTGCAGGTATCGCTGAGGAAGCCTTGGAGGTAGTTGTAAGGGGTTTTACGGGGTCTTTGCCTATCCAAATAGCAGCTGTTGCTTCCAAGTTAACGACTGAGCAACAGTCAGGAGGCGCTGAAGCACTGCGGAATCCATTGCGAGCGGACAGGGAGTCAGGGGTTGATCCGCGAGGGGGAGCTCCAACCGAGGAACAACAGGTAACCGAACGGTTTGAATCGGGCAATGACGCGGCGAACCCGGAGCGGATTGAAGAGTTTCAGGGTAGTACCCGGATCGACAGCGTCGAGGAAGGGGCAGAGCGTGCGAATGCAGAAGCGACTTCGGTGGAGCAGGAAAACCCGGCAACGCCGCTGCGAGGCCAACCCAGTAGCCGTGACGTGGTAGAAGGGAGAAGACCTCCAGAGGGCCAAGAAAGAATTGCCGAAGGTTTTAGTTCCGAGCCACCATCTGCTACGGAAAGGGCTGCAGCCGATTTGGACCAAACCCCACCAACTGATTCCCGGATTCAGCAACGTATTCAGGAAGAGAGGGTGGCTGAGGAAGAATCTCGGGCCAGAAATGAACCTGCGTTGGAAACACCGGCGCCAGAAATTGAACCGGTCGGACCGCCTGAAGAACCGTTACAGGAAGCTGTGGATAATAATCCGTTACGCGGTCCCCGGCCTTCTGATTTAAGAGATGACGATGCGA
>CATMOP010000059.1 GCA_950072225.1 uncultured Nitrospina sp. | reverse complement strand
CTGAAGCATTGAGAAAAGCCGTAGGGGTATTCGATGTTTGACCCCTTTTTTTACGGCCATTAATTTGACGGTGCTGTAACTTATTGAATTTAAATAGCCCCAAGGGGAATCGAACCCCTGTTTCCGGCGTGAGAGGCCAGCGTCCTAACCGCTAGACGATGGGGCCATATAAAATGGCAGGTGGTTTTTTTGGCTCAACTTGCGAACTTAAAAACTGTCTTTTTTCATGATGGGCGGACCGGTCCGGTTTTTCTTTTTCTCTTTACGGATCTTGTCTTCCGCCTCCAGGTCGCGTTTGTTCACCCCAAAAATCAGAAATGCCATCAAGGGATAAGCCGGCCCAGATAGTACCGCCCATGTAATCATAAACTTGCCCCCGGCAGAAATCATGCCTCCATCGGTCCCTTCATTGCCCCCTGTGCCGAAGGCCATAAACAGGACAAAACCCAGGAGTATGCCCATTAATGAAGAGACTGCGGTTTTATGCGCCACCTCATTCATATATAGTGTCGGCAAAAGCGGGAAATCGCTGACATAAGCGCCAAGCAGCCCCAAGGTGAACAAAATAAACATTGCCGCCATCAAAAAATCATTGAGGACGGCAACGGTCGTCACCAACTGGTAAAGTGGCGCCCAAAGCGCAAGGATAAACGGATTTCGATAAATATTCATAATTCCTCAAATCACCAGGCCCCAGCGTGACGCTGGACCCAATGAGCAATAGTTTTTACTGCTAGCAACGATGCTCCCGGCTCAAAAAGCTCCTGCCTGTTCTCCCCACAGGAGTGAGCCAAGGGGTGGCTCGGGTACAAGGACTCGAACCTCGACATTCAGAACCAGAATCTGACGTCCTACCATTAGACGATACCCGAACGCTAATCCCTTGGGAGTTCTAGTTTATAATAAATATAGATGCGAAAACTGTCAAGCGGAGAACCTCCGCGGGTAACTGGCAATAGCTTTAGCTGTCGAGAAAAAGGCTGTCTCGGCTTAAGGAACTACATATGCGTATAATTTCGGGCACTGCTAAAGGAACCCGTTTGGCCAGCCTGGGTTCTGCCGATATTCGCCCTACCCTCGACCGGGTTAAGGAATCGTTTTTCAACCAGGTCGGGCCGGGACTGGGGGGGATAGATTTTCTCGACCTGTTCGCAGGCAGTGGAAGCATGGGCATTGAGGCCTTGAGCCGGGGTGCAGAAACTGTGATATTTGTCGAACCCAAAGCAAAAGCCCAGCACATCATTCTGCAAAATCTGGAAAAGTGTAAAATGACACCTCCGCGCTGGGATTTGTTAAAATCGTCGGCCCTGACAGGCTTAAAAACACTCAAGGACCGGAAACTCGACTTCGACCTGATTTATGTGGACCCCCCTTTCGCCGACAACTTGTATGAGGCGACCTTGCTGGGGCTTTCTCCATCGGGAATACTGCGCCGGGACGTGGTGGTGGTGGTGGAACATTTCCATAAAACCGTTTTGCGGAAAAATTATGATAAACTTAAATTTTATAAAGATCGGCGTTTGGGCGATTCCTGCCTTTCGTTTTTTAAATTTGAAGACTCCCCATACAAAGCATGACGGTTAAAGAAAAGAAAGAAAAAATTGTTGTCGCCATGAGCGGCGGAGTAGACAGCTCTGTCGCCGCCGGGATCATGAAGGAACGGGGGTTCGATGCTATCGGGGTTTCCCTGCAGTTGTGGAACTATTCGAACTCGGACAACCGGTTCGGCACCTGCTGTTCGCTGGACGATCTGGCCGATGCCCGACGGGTGGCCGAGCGGATCGGCATCCCCTATTACATCCTCAACATGGAAAAAAAGTTTAAGGAAGAGGTGGTCGACTATTTTATCTCGGAGTACATGCAAGCGAGAACGCCGATTCCCTGCACAATGTGCAACCAGAAACTAAAATTTGAAGAGCTGATCCACAAGGCCGAAGCGTTCGGGGTACAACGCATAGCCACCGGACATTACGCTTCCGTCGTCAAGCATCCTTCGGGGCAATTGCTGGTGCGCCGGGGCCGGGACCGGTTTAAAGATCAGAGCTATTTTCTGTTCAACTTGTCACAGAAACAACTGGCAAGGCTGGAGTTTCCGCTCGGCGACATGGATAAAAAGGAAGTGCGCGAACGGGCCCGGCAATTGGGATTGAACGTGGCCGAAAAAGCCGAGTCGCATGAAATCTGTTTCATTCCCGATAACGACTATCCCCGGTTCATCGCCAAGCAATTAAACGGGCAGGGCATGAAGGAGGGAGAGATTGTCAATTCCGCAGGCAAGGTGCTGGGCACTCATCAGGGTTACCCGGCTTTTACCATCGGCCAAAGAAAAGGGATCAACCTCGGAGGGCTCAAGGAACCGCATTTTGTGACGCATATTGACCCGGTGCGAAACCGCATCACCATCGGCCCTAAACAAGAACTGGCCCGGCAGGACTGCACGGTGGGCCAGGTAAATTGGAGCCTGGAGTTTTCCGGTCCATTCCACGCCGAAGTGCAGATCCGTTACCGGCACCGAGCTGTTGCGTCAACGGTAACACCGCTTGACGGCTCGCGGGCCAAAATCGAATTTGATGATCCACAGATTTCCATCGCACCCGGTCAGTCGGCTGTTTTTTATCAGGATGACTGCGTGGTCGGCGGTGGATGGCTGGAATGAGCGACGCTGTAAAAGTAGCAGTGGAAGCGGCGTTGGCCGCAGGCAAGATCCTACGTGACCGCAAAGACAGCATCGGAGAAATTTCTTACAAAGAATTTTATGATCCGGTAACCGAGGTGGACCTTCTGTGCGAGCGGGCGGTGATCGACCGAATCAAGAAAACCTTTCCCGAGCACGATATTTTGGCGGAAGAGTCGGGCAATGCCGAAGGCAACCCATCACCGAGCAAATGGATCATTGACCCGCTCGATGGTACGCTGAACTATTCGCACGGCTACCCCTGCTATTGTGTTTCGATCGGATTGGAGCACGAAGGCCAGTTGGAAGTCGGTGTCGTGTACAACCCCTGTCTGGATGAGTTGTTTGTTGCCGAACGGGGCAAGGGAGCCACCCTCAATAACAAGTCCATCAAGGTTTCCACAATTCCCACGTTGAAAGAAAGCCTGCTGGTCACCGGTTTCCACCCCAAAGTGGCACATTCTCTGGACGATAATTTGAACCATTTTTGCCGGTTCATGAAGGCCTGCCAGGCAGTTCGCCGTCCCGGTTCCGCAGCGATGGACCTGGTTTATACGGCAATGGGCCGGTTTGAAGGATTCTGGGAACTCAAGCTCAGCCCTTGGGATGTCGCCGCGGGAATGTTAATCATAACGGAAGCCGGAGGCACCCTGTCGAAATTTGATGGAAGTCCGGTTACAATTTACGATGAGGAGATCTTGGTCAGCAACGGCCTGATCCACCAGGAGATGGTGAGTATCCTGCAATCCAGTAAAGAGTAAAAAAACCCTCGCCGGGTTTTCTGCCCGCTTCTACAATGAAGAAAAAGTTTCATCTTATCCTGATAATTACCGTTCTGGTTGGTTGCCAGACCACTCCAGTAAAGGACTGTGCCAGTTGCGTCTATGACCTCTTTCTATGGAAAACAGCGGTGGATACAGTTGCGCTAGCCAATTTCCCTGATGAGGAGTACAACGCCGTCGTGCATTATGTCGACTATTCCAACGCCTGGGTGACCTCGGGCAACGACATCCATATCACCGATGATCTTTTGTATAAATTGTCAAAAGAGCAGAGGGTCGCGGTAGCGGCACATGAAATTGGCCATTTAAAGGCGGGTCATTATTATTCCACGCTGGGAGTTTCCATTCTTACATCCATCGCCTTTTCGGTGGCTAATGTGTTTGTGCCGGGGGTAGGCTATGCGGAGTATTTGGTGAAACCGGTTGTAGTGGGTGGTTTCTCCCGCCCGCAGGAGCTGGAAGCCGACAAACTGGGAGTGGGCTATTTACAAAAAGCCGGTTTGTCTCCTTATTATTTTATTGAAGTGTTTCAAATTTTCCGCGAGGAGTCCGGAGGCAAATCGGATGAGGCCAGCTATTTCTCCACCCACCCAACAACGAACGAGCGTATCGAACAGATAAAAAGCTTTTACGAAAAACCCGAACCTGCGATGGAAGGGGATTAAGGGGACCTCTATTTATTCAGTAATTTTCTCTACGGCAACTCGCTAACCCTTATTGCATAAGGGTCACTCATGGCCAAAAATAATTTTCAGAGGTGCCCTCAATCTATTTCGCCCGGTTTCACCAGATAGGTGTAACCGTTCAGACCCACCTTGTAGAGAGCGAGAAAATCATCGGCTTCCTTTTGCGTGACCACTCCCCTTTGTACGCACCCAATCAGGAAACCGTCTATGCGTCCTGCAAGTTCATCGGCGCTGAACTGCACATAGTCCAAAACATCCGTCACATCTTCACCTTCGATGATCTGCTCGTAGTTCAGCGACCCGTCTTCTTTAAGTGCTACGTGAACCGTGTTGGTGTCGCCGAACAGGTTGTGCAGGTCTCCAAGAATTTCCTGATATGCACCTGTGAGAAAAATGCAAAGGGAGTAGGTTTCTCCCGGCTGCAGGGAGTGTACCCTCAACGTGTTTTCGGTTCCGCCATGGGTACCAATGAAGGTGTCGATCCTTCCATCCGAGTCACATGTGAGGTCTTCAAGCGTCGCATCGCGGTCGGGCTCCTCATTCAGGCGATTTAGGGGAACGACTGGAAACACCTGGTCAATGGCCCAGGAGTCTGGAACCGATTGGAACACTGAAAAATTGCAGAAATATTTATCGGCCAGTTTGGTTTTAAGACTGCGGATATCATCCGGCAAAAATTTCAGCCGGGAACTGAGTTTTTCAATTTTACGGCCAATGCCCCAGTAAATACGTTCGGCCATAGCCCGGTCATTCAGAGAGATCAGGCCAAGAAGGAACTGGTTTTGCGCTTCGTCTTTCAAATGGACAGCGTCGTGCCACGATTCGATCAGGTTTTTGTTGGAGATAAAATCCAGCACATCAAAAATTTCTTTCACCACTTCGGGCGCGTCATCTGCAATTTCAATCTGCTCACTCCACTCCGGAAAACTGGTTACATCCAGCACGTTGAAGACAAGAATGGAATGGTGCGCGGTCATAGCCCGGCCAGACTCGGAGATGATGTTCGGGTGTGGCAGGTCTTCTGCCTTGCAGATTTCCAGCAAATGATAGACCACATCGTTGGCATATTCCTGCACCGAATAATTGGTACTGGAAGCGCAGGTGGACCGCGACCCGTCATAGTCGATACCCAGTCCACCGCCAACATCTATGTACTGGATGTTACATCCAAACTTCATCAATTCGGAATAGAACCGCCCTACCTCTTTGAGACTGTCTTTGATCCTGCGGATGTTGGTGATCTGGCTTCCCAGATGAAAGTGAATCAGTTTGACACAATCGAGAATATTTTTACTTTTGGCGATTTCCAGGGCTTCCATCAGTTCCATCGTGTTCAGTCCGAACTTGGAGTATTCTCCGGCTGATGAGGACCAGCGCCCCTGCCCCGCACTCACCAGCTTGATGCGGAGCCCGATATTGGGTTGAACTCCCAGTTCCTTAGCCACTTTCTCAATCAATGCCAGTTCATCGAGTTTTTCCACAACGATAAAAACCTTCTTGCCCAGCTTCTGGCTCATCAGCGCCAGACGGATGAAGGCTTCATCTTTATAACCATTGCAGACCAGCAAGGCTTCCGGGTTATCAAGTATGGCGAGTATCACGTGCAATTCCGGCTTGGAGCCCGCTTCCAGTCCGATATTGAAAGGCTGTCCGAATTTTACAATCTCTTCCACCACCTGCCTTTGCTGGTTGACCTTGATAGGGTAAACCCCGTTATACTGGCCTTCATACCCATATTCTTCAATGGAGTTCTGAAACGAGTTGGCAAGGTTGGCGATGCTTGCTTTAAGTATGTCTGAAAAACGGATCAGGACAGGCAGAGAATATCCCTTGGACTGGATATCATCAACCAGTTCTTTGAGGTCTATAGGGTATGCGCTCTTCTTGTCAGGGCGCACAACAATATTTCCCTTGGAATTGATATCGAAATAACCCGCCCCCCATCCTTTAATGTTGTAGTGCTCGCGGGCTTCGTCAATGGTCCATTTTGTCACAGCAGAATTGTTCCTTAAAATTTTCCCCACTCCTACCCCTCCGGGGTATCACGCTGGCCACGCTTAGTGGAATTTCAATTGGAAACAAAGAGATTCTTTGCTCCACTAATCTATGCTATAAAATCGGGATTGGTCAAGTCATCTTTTTGAATCCATAATCTGGAAGAATCCATGAAAATTGAAAATATAGAAGTACGGGATATTGCCAGCCAATTCGGCACCCCGGTTTATGTATACAGCCTGGAAATCCTTCGTGTTTCGATAGCCGAGATCAAAAAGTTGGCTCCCGTTACCCGGTACGCCATGAAAGCCAATTCCAACGTCCGTATTCTTAAAGAAATGCTCGACAACGGAGTAAAAATTGATGCGGTCAGCATATTTGAAATACAACGCGCCCTGCGGGCAGGATTCAAAACTGACGATATCTGCTTCACCAGCGATGTATTTTTCAACGACGACGATGTAACGTTCTGCCTCGAAAATAACATCTACTGCAATTGCGGCACCTTGGGGATGGTTGCAGAATATGGCAAGGCCCTGAAAACAACGGGTGCCGGTTCCCCGAAAATCTCAATACGAATCAATCCCGGCGAGGGTGTGGGCCATTCAAAAAAAACTAATACCGGCGGACCGTACAGCAAACATGGAATCTGGTACCAGAATCTGGATGAGGTCAAACGTCTTGCCCGAGAGTATGGGCTGACCGTTTCCGGAGTGCATATGCATATTGGTTCTGGCGGAGATATGGAACATCTCAAACGCATTACCGGAAAACTGGTGGAATTCGCCAAACAGTTTGAAGAAGTGGAAACGGTAAATTTTGGCGGTGGACTGCCCTACCAATATGATCCCGATAAACCGCAGGAAGATATCTCCGGCTATAAAGCCATTATTGATGAACGGGAAAAACTATTAAAGGATCATTTCGGGCGGAACATTGTCTGCGAAATTGAACCGGGCCGAAGGTTCGTGGCGGGTTGCGGAACCTTGATCGGAGAAGTGCGGTCCCTCAACCATACTTTTGATGAAGAAGGCAAACGCATCGACTATGTGCTGACCAATGTCGGGTTCTGCCACCTCCTTCGCCCCATGGCCTATGGATCGTTCCACCCTATTTGGTTTGTCGGTGATGACCTCGGGCCGGAACAGGACCTCATCGTTGCCGGGCCGGTTTGTGAGTCCGGCGACGTGTTGACACAAAAAGATGAAGAACCGGTAGCCCGCAAACTACCCATGCCAAAACCGGGAGACTGCATCGTCATCGGCGGGGCGGGAGCCTATGGGCACGTCATGTCATCAAACTACAATTCCCAGCCGCTCATCCCCGAAGTGGTGGTCGATGGCGACCAGTGCGTTCAGACCCGAAGCCGCCAAACTCTGGATGATATCTTAAGGCAAGAAACGAAGTAGCTCCATAACCCACAGAACCGGACTAATAAAGAGGACGATGTCTACCTTAGATAAAATATTCCGCTATCATCAATCCTCCAAACACGGTTATCATTCCTTTGCCCCAGGCCCAGGTTACCTGGATTGGGATTCTCAACCCGATCCATTCCGGCGGTACGAAGGAGCAGAGGTCATTCCCTTAAAAAAATTTTCCTTAACAAAAAAGCCTTTCTTTTCGGAAGCCCTCCAATCGTCCACGATTCCAGTTTCTCCCTTGAACTTCGAGTCCATCTCCCAACTGTTTTTTGATAGTCTCGCCATATCAGCCTGGAAGAGCTTCCAAGGATCCAAATGGGCGCTAAGGGTCAACCCATCGAGCGGCAATTTGCATCCTACCGAAGGGTACCTGATCTCCGGGCCATTAGAAGGCCTTTCGCAAAATCCTTTCATTTCTCATTACAGCCCTTTGTCACATGGTTTAGAAGTTCGGGCTACCTTCACCATCGAAAAATGGACAAAAATGCTGAATGGCTTACCCCCTAATACGATCTTTATCGGCTTGAGTTCTATTTACTGGCGGGAAGCCTGGAAGTACGGCATGAGGGCTTTTCGGTACTGCCATCACGACCTGGGGCATGCTTTGGCGGCTATTAACATCGCTTGCGCTGGATTAGGTTGGCGAGCAGTTTTAATGGATCAACTCGGCGGTAATGAATTAGAAATGATTCTTGGATTAACAAAAAAGAGTGACGAGGAGGTAGAAGTACCGGATTGTCTGATGGCTGTTTCACCGAATGAAATTTCAAGTGACTGGAATTTTGAAAAGCAATCGTTCCTGGATAGTTTTACCAATTTAAACTGGAATGGAACGCCGAATATCCTCAGCCAGGCTCATGTTCCCTGGTCAGACATAGATGAGGTTTCTCAAAACACGATAAAACCATTTACTGAAACCTATCCGAATTTTAATTCTGAGACAGTGTCATTATTAAAACTAATTTCTGATGATTGTTTTTCCTTAAGAAAAGCCATTCACCAACGAAGAAGTGCTGTTGCCATGGACGGACAAACTACAATGAAACGGGACACTTTCTATCAATTTCTAATAAAAACAATTCCCGAGGCCTGCCCCCTTCCTTTTCAAACACTACCCTGGGAACCCAATGTGCATTTGGGATTATTCGTACATCGGGTGGATGAATTGCCCGGAGGCTTATATTTCCTGGTGCGAAACAAAAAACATATTGAGGACTTGAAATCCAGGTTGAAGCCAGATTTCTTATGGGAAAAACCGGAAGGTTGTTCTACCGAATTGGATTTATTTTTTCTGGAGCAAGGTGACTTTATGGGTGTCTCAGCATCCGTATCATGTGGACAGGACATCGCCAGACAAGGTTGTTTTAGTTTGGGTATGATCAGCGCTTTTGAAGAACCTCTAAAAAAACAGGGTTCGTGGTTTTATCCCCGTCTTTACTGGGAATGTGGCGCCATAGGACAGATTCTCTACCTGCAGGCAGAAGTCAGTGGAATTCGTAGTACCGGAATAGGCTGTTTTTTTGATGATCCTGTCCATCAGGTTTTTGGGATTCAGGACATGAGTTACCAAAGCCTCTACCATTTTACCGTGGGTGGACCCGTGGAGGATACACGACTGACAACCCTGCCAGCTTATGCTTAAAACAGGGTATCTGTTTTCTGGGCCATCTGGATGATATCTTAAGGCAAGAAATAAAGTAGCTTCTAAAACCATAGTTATAATCGTGAAAAGCCTTCTTTCCACTCTTTTATTTTCATGAAAAAAGATATTACATTTTCTTTTGGCAAGAACTGGAAAAACTTTCTCAATCGCATGACTGATGACAGAACCCGGGAGGCGGAGCAGTCTTTAACAGATTTTATGAAGACCAA
>CATMOP010000058.1 GCA_950072225.1 uncultured Nitrospina sp. | reverse complement strand
GAACCAGAGAGGGTTCACCAACGTAAAGTGCCTGGAAGGCGGCATCGACCTGTGGTCGGAAAAAATTGAAACCCGGCAGAACCGTTACGACATTGATGAGGATGATGGATACCGCTATGAGGACGTTATAGAGGAACAAGACGGGCACGAAGGCCATGACCATGAAGATGAAGACGGGCATGAAGGTCATGACCATCCATAAAGTGGGCCGGATTGCTGTCTTTCTTTAGAGATAAAATGAGTTCCTCCCCCCTTCTCAAAATCGAAAACCTGAGCACTTTTTTTCACACCGAAGAAAATATCGTTAAATCGGTGCGCAATGTTGACCTGACCATCCATAAAGGCGAAACGCTGGCGCTGGTCGGGGAATCCGGTTGCGGGAAATCCGTGACCGCCCTAAGCATCATGCGCCTCATTCCCACTCCACCAGGAAGATTTGAATCGGGCCGAATCTTTTTTAATGGGCAGGACCTTCTACAGGCTTCCGAGGCAGAAATGCAGAACGTTCGGGGTAATGAAATCAGCATGATTTTTCAGGAGCCCATGACCTCCCTCAACCCGATATTCACCATTGGCGACCAGATCATGGAAGCCATTCGCCTGCATCAGGACAAGACCGAATCCCAGGCTCGGGAGTTGGTCTTGCAGATCCTACGCCAGGTAGCCATTCCCTCTCCCGAGAGCCGTATTGACCAGTACCCGCACGAACTGTCTGGCGGCATGAAACAACGCGTGATGATCGCCATGGCGATCGTTTGTCGGCCAGCCCTCCTCATCGCCGACGAACCCACTACCGCCCTGGATGTTACCATTCAGGCGCAGATTCTTGACCTGCTGGATCAATTGAGAAAAGAAACCCAAATGGCCATTCTGCTGATCACCCATAATCTGGGTATCGTGGCCCAATATGCGGATCGGGTGGCGGTGATGTACTCCGGAAAGGTGGTGGAATCTGCTCCAGTTGAAGAATTGTTTTTCTCCCCCAAACACCCTTATACCAGGGGACTGCTCAATTCATTGCCTAAGGACAACCCCAGCACCCAGCTGGAAACAATACCCGGTTCCGTTCCCCATCCGGCATACCTTCCCGAGGGTTGCGCTTTTCATCCCCGTTGCGCGGAAAAACTGGACAAGTGCCTGAAAATGATACCCCCCCTGGAATCCCTTGACAGCGGGAACCCCCATCAGACCGCTTGCTGGTTGCATGAACGGTTGCCAACTGAATGAAAAAATTACTGACCGTTCAGTCCTTAAAAAAATATTTTCCTATTTATGGGGGACTACTGTCCCGAGTAGTCGGCCAGGTAAAAGCTGTGGATGACGTATCGTTTGATATTTATGAAGGAGAAATTTTAGGGCTAGTCGGGGAATCCGGTTGCGGCAAAACAACGGTGGGACGCATGACCCTGCGTCTCATGGAGCCCACGTCCGGGAACGTGTATTTTGAGGATGCAGATATTTTCAAGTTGAACAGGAGGGAACTGGCAAAATTCCGGCCCAAGATGCAAATCATTTTCCAGGACCCTTACAGTTCGCTGAATCCCCGGTTTACCGTTGAGCGGATTATAGGAGAAGCAATTTCGGTACATTTCCACATCAACGGAAAAGAATTGCGAGCCAGGGTGGAGTCGCTCATGGAGAAAGTAGGGCTTTCCCCCATGTATTTAAACAGGTATCCCCACGAATTTTCCGGAGGACAGAGGCAACGTATAGGCATTGCCAGGGCCTTGGCGCTTGGCCCCAGTTACATCGTTTGTGATGAACCGGTTTCCGCATTGGATGTATCCATCCAGGCTCAAATCATCAATTTACTGCAAGCGCTTCAGGAGAAAGAAAACCTTTCCATGCTTTTTATTTCGCATGACCTCAATGTCGTCAAGCACCTTTCCCAGAGAACCGCTGTCATGTATCTGGGGAAAATAGTAGAACTGGCCCGCACTGAACAGCTCAACAACAACTCGGCACACCCCTACACCCAAGCGTTACTCGCTTCCAAACCATCTCTGGATCCCAGGGCCCGCAACCGGCCCCAACCGCTTTCGGGAGACGTTCCCTCCCCTCTTAATCCTCCGCCCGGGTGTCATTTCCATCCCCGTTGCCCAAAAGTGATGGACCGCTGTAAAACTGAAGTTCCCCGCCCGATTCAACTGGAAGAAGGACATCAGGTGCACTGCCATCTTTATGATGAGTAGCCGCTTTGTTATCCAAGCCAACAAAAACTCTTCTCCCCAATACTTCCTTAAATCATCTAAATGATTAGGCCGCCGTCTATCACCTGAGGTTCTGTCAAATTCAAAAGGTTGACAAGTTTTCTGCTAAAAAACCGATTTTCCAGCAGTTAAAAAACTAATAAAATTTCGAATTTATACTAATTATAGCCACGCAACCAACCGTTATGAACAAAAGTGGACTGAAAACTGTTGGAAACTCAGGTTTTAGGCTCTTGTCGTCATTTTTGGGCCAATTTTCTGACAGGGCAAGTGTGCCTAACTAACGGAGTGTATTGCGGAAATTTGGGCAAAATGTTAAATTTATTTCATTACAAAATTCTTACAATATAGTGAGGGCTAACAATTGGATATTGCATCTTTAACAGGGATTGTTTGTGGTCTCGGCCTGATCATTTCAGCGATCCTCATGGGAGGCGATTTTTCATTATTCGTTAACATCCCCGGAATAATGATCGTGGTTGGCGGCACTCTTTCCGCCACTTTACTCACTTTCCCATTAGCTGACGTATTGTCAGCATTCAAAGCCGCTGTATTTGTCTTTTCTTCCAAAGAAGATAATCCAAACGATATGGTTTTTACTATGATTGAACTTTGCAAAATAACCCGAAAAGAAGGCCTTGTAGGATTAAGTAGAACAAAAACAGACCATGCCTTTGTCGCAAAAGCCTGCATGCTTATTTCGGACGGGGCGGAGGAAAGTATTATAAGCGATACCCTAACTATTGAAATTGATGCCATGAAAGAACGTCATTTCATCGTACAAGATGTTTTCACAAAAATGAATGCATATGCTCCGGCTTTCGGCATGATAGGAACACTGATTGGTTTAGTCCAGATGTTGGCTAATTTAGCAGACCCGTCAAGTGTAGGACCCGCAATGGGGGTTGCTCTTTTGACAACATTTTACGGGGCTGTTTTGGCGTTTATGATATTTGGCCCCATTGCTGGAAAACTTAAATCCAGAACAGCTCAGGAAGTTATGAATCTTCAAATCATTTTTGACGGGGCCAGTTCCATAACTCAGGATGCCAACCCTAGGATGGTATATGAAAAACTCTCATCCTATATTCCGAGTTCGCAGCGTAAGGCCCTCGAATAGAAATAAGTTCGCCCTAAATACCCCGTTGCTTTACAGCGGGGACCTTTTATCTTGCAACCCGGCAAATAGCATGCCTGACCGTGATAGCGTAGAAATGATCAAGGAACAACTCCGGATTAAGAAAAAGGAGTTGCAACGCCGTGACGCGGAACAGGAAAAACATGATACCAAGATCAAGCATGTCCTGAAAGTCAGTCAGGAGAAAATCGAAGGCCTCCAGAACACCATAAAGTGGCAAGAAGAAGAGATTCAGGTCTCGCGGTCCTCAAAACCAAATCCCGCCTCTAATGCAGAAACAGAAGCTGTGGAAGGGCATGCTATAATTATGAGGCCAAAAGACCGTGATCTCATTAAAAAGCTTGAATCCCAACTGGAAACAGCCCACAAAGAAAAGGGCAAGCTGGCCGAAGACCTTAAGAAATCCGCTAAAGCGAAAGATACTCCCGCCCCGGCACCTGTTGTCGAAACCAAGGAGGTCATTAAAGAAATCAGAGACCCCAAGATCGTCAAGGCCCTGAAGAAGCTGAAACTAAAAAATGACTCCCTGGTTAAAGAAAAAATTGAAATCCAAGCTAAAGGTGGCAAAGAGAAAGAGCTCCTTAATAAAGAGATTAAAACACTCAAGAAAAAATCCGCTGAAGAGAAAACTAAAACATACAATGACAAAACCAGAGTCGCGACCGAAATAATCATTCTAGAAAAGACTGCAGAGATCGATTCTCTTAAAAAGCAATTAACGGGAAGCAAAAGCGCTGAAATCATCGATGAATTGAAGGCCGAGAAAACCGTGCTAGACAAAGAACTAGCAGATCACAAATCACAGTACCAGGAAAAAATAAAGGCGGCAGAGACTAAGATTGAAAAAAAGTTAAAAGAAGAACTGGAAAGTCCTCGCCCCGTTGAAACTAAGGGCAAAGAAGTTGGCGCAAAGGCAGGGGAAGAAGGATCCCCTGCCTGGATGGCTACGTTTGCCGATATGATGTCCCTGCTTTTAACTTTTTTTATTCTTATGTACGCTATTGCATCTCAAAACACAGCAAGGGTATTGCATGAAGTCTTAGGGATAGAGGAAAAGAGCCTTGGCGTTATTGATCTTATAGACAAGATCACAATTCAGAAAAGCCTTCAAGAGTTGACAGGTCTAAACAATCCAAATATACTGGATGATATGGATGATATTGCAGAAGATTCTGCTATGGCAGTTGATACCAACGAAGCCAAGGTTGTAGTCAGGGTTCCCGGGGCAAACCTCTTTAAACTAGGCCAAGCGGATTTGCAGTTATCTGCCCGGCCTGTGCTGGATGGAGTTATTGCTGTCGTCAGGAAGTACCCGGATTACAAGATCCACATACAGGGGCACACCGATGACGATCCCATTTCCACGGAAAGGTTCCCCACGAACTGGGAGCTATCTGCCGCCCGGGCTACTGCGGTACTGAGATATTTTTTTGATAAAGGGGTAGAGCCCGAAAAAATGACCGCAACGGGTTATGCCGACACGTTTCCCTTGGCCTCTAATGACACCGACCAGGGAAGAAGCTTAAACAGGAGGGTTGAATTTGTTCTGGAAAAAGAAAACTAAAGAAACGGAGAAAAAGCTTTTTACAAGTCCTGCTGGAACCAGAGGTTCATTCAGAGTTTATCCTTCCAAGGAGAACCCGATCATCCTCAAGGTGGGAGGTACAAGCCTCAATGCGGTGGATATCAGTGCTGGTGGTATATCCTTTGATAACAAGAATTTCAAATTGGGTGCAACCTACTCTATGGAAATGGTTTTGCCACAGGGAAGAGGTACCTTTGATGCTAAAACCGAAATCCTCAAAATTGACGATAAGGAAGTCTGCCGTTGCAAAATAATTGGTTTAAGCCCGGACGAGGAAGACGGAGTCCATTCTTATATTTTGGATCGCCAAAAAGAGGAAATAGCCCAAAAGAAACACCGATCTCTCTAAAAAAAGGCGTTTAACAAGATATCGGTGACACTCTTGTTTAACGCCTTTTTTCTTGCCAAAAACATGCCTCATAAAAGATATGAGCATTGAAAACCCAGAAAACTCCCCCCTCTCTTTTTCTCAAGACTGGTGCGCCAAAGACCTGGAATTGATCAACCATATAGAAGTGTTCCAGCACAAACCCGCCATACTCAAGAAAGTTGAAAATCGTCTAATCAAGCTTAAAGAAGCAATGGTTGAAGAATTGGTTTCCTGTGCTCCCCAATTACCACCGGGAACAGATATTGAAAAAGGACAAATTGCCAGAGGTGAAAATAATAACGGGTTTCCCTTTTTATCTCTCGATATTCCACAGAACTTTTCCAAAACCACAATGTTTACCTATCGAATCCTATTCTGGTGGGGACATTACTTGGGATTTTCCCTGATCTTGAAAGGTGATAAACTAAAAACATATTTCCAGCTCCTATACGCTGTTCGCAACGAACCCGCCCTTCAGAATGTCTACCTCTCCTTGTCCCCTACCCCTTGGGAATGGCGACTGACAGACGAATTTTTCACTCCGGTCAGCAGCCTTTCAAAGCAAGAGTGGTCTGACAAAATAAATCTTTTAGATCACATGAAAATTGTGCGGGTTTATCCTGTCGCAAGTGGGTCCTTTAAAGAATTGGACTGGACACAAGCCGGAATAAATTTTTGGAGAGACATGACCCCGATTTCTTTGGGTTAACCGCTTGGACAATCCCTCCGGGCACATATTTCAACCTCGTTTGTTTTGCACATATACCAATGGATGTTTCCAAAGGATTTTGCTGGCAGGGATCAACCTCAATTTCTCGGGATTAGCTAGGTCTTTAAATAGCAAGACATGATGCAGAGATGGGGCAATGGGAGAAATCTTGCTATCCGGAATGTGCAAGGGAGTTGGAACCATAAACACTTTTCTCCTACTGCTTGCGCTTCCTTCAAGAGATTCTTTTTGCATCCATTTTCCAATAAATGGGATTTCTTCTTGAATACCCACTGCATAAATATCCTCCAATGCAGCGCCTTCTGTTTTTGAAAAAACTGCCAGACAACCTAATTCAAGCAAAGGGGTTTGACAAGCACTTTCGATTCTCACTCCATAGCACAACCCCGGCAGTTCCATTGGCGGAGATATTCTGATACAATTGTCAGAATGAAAAATCTTTTCTCCCCTCTCATGGCCGGGCTCCCACCCTTCTCGGCTGGAGGAGAATGAGACCAGGGGAATCGAAATCTTTGAATCATTTTTCATAGCTTGTTTCTGTAAGACCCTACACCCTTAGATTTATTTTCTGGACAAAACAGACTACAGCTTTGAACAGTTCTACATTGCTCAAGCATTAAAATTTTCATCTTAAGGACTCTGCGTTTTCATACTTTTTATAGAAGCCCCATTTTGCTCCCTCAAGAGAATATCATTAACCCGGATTAATAAATCCTGTTGTATTTCAGCTAATAATTTCCCATGAATGAACCCAGTTATCAAGAGGCCCTAAACTACCTCTATAGTCTTACACAAAGCGGCATTAAACTTGGACTTAAAAATACCGCCCGGCTTCTTCAACATTTTGGTGATCCCCAATTAAAAATACGCACCATTCATATCGCTGGCACCAATGGTAAAGGTTCCACTGCGGCGATAACGGAATCTATTTTAAGAGCATCCGGCTATAAGGTGGGACTTTATACCTCGCCCCACTTGCTGGATTTTCGTGAGCGCATTCAAATTAACCGCAGGATGATCGAAAAACAGCAACTGGTCGATTTGATCATTAGAATAAAATCTGCAGTGGAAAAACTGAAAATCCACATCACATTTTTTGAGTTTGGAACTGTTTTAGCCTTCCTTCATTTTAATGAGCAAAACACCGATATAAATATAATTGAAGTCGGGCTGGGTGGAAGGTTGGATGCCACCAATCTTTGCCAAGCCGAAATATCCATTATCACCTCGATATCCCGGGACCATACCCAATATCTTGGAGAAGATCTGAAGCAAATCGCCTTTGAAAAGGCTTGTATTATAAAGGAAAGCGGTACAGTTTTTGCTCATATCCCTAATGAGGAGCTGTTTGACGTTGTCAACAATTTGGCCAAAAAGTGTTCGGCAAAACTTTACCGTTTAGGGGTGGACTTCCATGTAGCCACGGAAGCCGGAAATGAAGAGAAAAATATTTTCAATTTTGAATGGGGCTCCCTGGTTTTAAATAACCTGACTCTGCCCCTTTTAGGCAGTTATCAAAGGGATAACGCAGGGTTGGCCCTGTCTGCCTGTTTAGTATTAAAGGAAAGCGGGTTAATAATTGAGGAAAAACACCTCATAAAAGGACTGGAAACGGTCTCATGGGAAGGCCGACTGGAAACGGTTTCCTCAAACCCAACAATCATTTTGGATTGTGCGCACAACGAAGAAAGCGTCAGAAATATGACGCGGGAGTTGCGTAAAAACTTCAAGTTTTCCCGTTGTTTGATTGTTTTGGGGCTGATGCAGGACAAGAAAATTGATGAAGTTATTAAAATCTTAAGCCAGTTAGGAGATTATTTTTTCCTGGTACCGGTCAATCCTCCACGGGGAGAGACTCCTGAAAAACTGGCCGCGAAGCTGAAAGTATTCAACAAGCCAACGCAGGTTTTTGAGACAGTTTCCAATGCCTTACAAGCAGTACAACAAATTGCCAGCCAGAACGATCTGATTTGTATCACAGGTTCTATATTTCTGGTGGCAACAGCCAAAAAATGTTTTAACGATGAAAATAATTTTTTTAATTCTGGGAATACTCTTCGCACTAACGAGTGAATCCTATTCCAAGGACAAAATTAGCTTGGATGCAGAATTCTCCCAATTTAATCAGGAAGAAGTCTTGGAGTCCCCTGAATTAGCTCAGGCAACATCGAGCCCAAAATTGTCTGCTACAATACCCACTTGGTTTTGGGCCAATGGAAAACCTCTATCATCCTCGGAATTGCTGTATTTGGAAGCAGAGCTGGAAACCCCTGTAGCAGATTGGTTTTGGGGAAGAGGAAATCCGCTGAAGCCAAATGAAAGTGCAGCCATGCCCAGGCAACTGACTTTCCCCAATTGGATCCAAGTTGCTGATACGCCCATAACCCGCCCACCAGAAAAAGCGACAGACCCGCCCGCTAGAAAAAATATTCATATTACTTCCGACCACATGACCCATGACAGCAAACGGGACATGGCTTGGGCATGGGGAAATGTGGTAATCCGGTTAGATAACAGAACTATTTGGGCAGATAAAGTCAAGGTGGACAATAAGACCGGAGATGGCCAAGCCGTCGGCCATGTCATCATAACTCAAAATGATGGAACCCGCCTCAAAGCCACGAAGACCCTGTTTAACATCAATAACAAGCAAGGTAGGAGTTTTGAAATTCGCGGCAGGTCTGGCAAACACCATTATATTAAGGGAAAAGAAATTACCCGATATTCAAAAAATCATTTCAAAGTTAAAAAAGGCCATATCACAACGTGCGAAGGCAGACTGCCGGATTGGGTCTTTGAAGCAGAATCCATGGATATTATAATGGGTGATCGGGCCCTTTTTTCCAAAGGAGTTCTTAAAGTAAGGGGTGTCCCCATTTTTTACCTTCCTGTGGGTTACATTCCAATCAATCAGGACCGTAAAAGCGGGTTCCTAAGGCCTTCTTGGGGAAGCAGTAGTGTTGAAGGCGTGACCTTTGACAACTCCTATTTCTGGGCTATAGACGAACAATCCGATGCGACATTCTACCTGGATTATACAGAGCAACGTGGTTTTAGACCTGCACTTGAGTACCGGTACACCCCCAGCAAAACAACTAGCGGTAAAATCAATGCTTCTTTTATCTCATGATTATAATTTTCGTTACTTTTCTTATTAAATAATATTTTTGGAACCTTAAAATGTTTATTATTAATTTCAATTAAATTATGGATTGTTTGTGCATGATTTTTAGTATTCAAAAAATTTGTTTCAAAACCTAAATCTTTAATTAATGATAACTCCCAATAAATATATAATTTAATCCAATTTTCTGACTTCAGTTCACTTAACATTTTTTCAGACTGAATATCTTTATCTATTGCAAAAACAATTGCAGATTTATTTTTCAAAATAGATCTTGTTAAACTTCCTGGTCCAGACCCACTTTCTATAATAG
>CATMOP010000057.1 GCA_950072225.1 uncultured Nitrospina sp. | reverse complement strand
GGCGTGTCGATCCCTATCTTCAAATCCATGCGGATAATTTTTTCATCGGAACATTCACTGATCCAGGTATTGGACGCGCCGCCGGGCGCAAATATTGAGTCAATGGGATAATTCGTCCCATTTTTATCTGCAAGAGATTTCACTCCCGTCTTGTCGAAAAGGGTCAACGCCTCCGCCTTATTGGGGATGCGCCAATTATCGTAACCACCAAACTTGTCTTTATTTTTATTGACCCAGTCCACATACTCCCGATGATCTTGCCACGTGTAGAATTTTTTCACATCCAACCAAGCATCGGTCTTCTTCCACATATAACCGCTATTCGGGTCCGTGATCGTCCCATCATCGTTATCAACAAGGGGGTCTCCTACGGGACCGGCCTTTTTAGCCGCTTCAGCTTTTTTAGCCACCGCAAGCTTGGCCTTTTCAGCAGGCAATAATGCCTGATCTTCAGAAGTTTCTGCCATCGTCAACCTCTAGGAACCGAAGAGGATTCCATCTCTTCCAAAATATCATTCAAATCTTTTCCCTTACCGGTAAGGTTTTTCAAAATCTCACCCAGCTTAGACGCAGAATAACTGTCTAACCGAGAATGAAAATCCACTCTATAGTCAGCGGCATTTTTACGGATCCAATCCACAGCAACCTGATCCTGAGTTTCACAACTCATATTGGCGCATTTTTTATCCAGCAGGTTCGTTTGGGATAACCGTATGATTTCACAAATCAAATCTTCTTGGATCTGGCTCATATCTAAAATTTTAACACAAAATATGACGGGAAATTGCCCTTGGGCTACAAAAAAGGGCCACTCTATAACGGTTTTTCGGGCTTGTCAACGTGATATTTATTGTACCGAATACCCATTTGATATTCAATGCGTTATTGTTATTTCTCTGTTCTGGATTGGCATCATTTCCGATGCATCTTTTATCGCTTCCTTGCACAAACATAAAGTTCTTTAAATAGCAGTATGGGTTCTTAAGCCGGGCTCCTTGAAGTTCGAGGATCAAGAACCTCTCGTAAGCCATCCCCTAAAAAATTGAATGAGAGGATGGTTAAAAATATTGCCAATGAGGGAAACAAAATAAGATGAGGATAAAACTTGATTGCCGTCCAGCCATCATTGGCCAGGCTCCCCCAACTGCTAAATGGAGGGGCGATTCCCAACCCAATAAAACTCAATGTCGATTCGGCTAAAATCGCCACGGGCACACGAAAACTCATAGTCACCACCAGGATACCAAGGATATTAGGGAAAATTTCCCGTAGCAGAATCCTTGTGGGACTCGCTCCCAGAGCACGGGCCGCCTGCACATATTGAAACTCCTTTATCCGTAGAACTTCTCCACGGACCAGCCTGGCAACCGTGACCCAGCTTACCAGTGTCAAAGCAATGAAAACCCCCGTCAACCCCCGCCCCATTACCACGGTGATGAGAATGATCATCAACAGGTCGGGCAATGCAAAAACCACATCTACCAGCCGCATCATCAGGTTGTCAGTCCTGCCGCCAACATAAGCCGAAATGGCTCCATAGACCGTTCCGATCAACAAGGCGAACAAGGTCGTGAACACACCGATAAACAATGACACCCGGGCGCCATAAATCATGCGCGAAAGAAGATCGCGACCCAGACGGTCGGTGCCCATCCAATGTTCCAAACTGGGAAGAGCCAAAGTCCTTAGCGTATCCTGTGTTTCATAAGAATACGGAGCCACCCATGGGGCCAACACCGCTATCCCTGAAACGATCAGCAGAAAACCGGCACTCAATTTAGAAGCAAGAGAAAATCTATCCATAGTATTTTGTGACTACTGAAAGATGCCCTATTTTATAGTCACTCTCGGGTCCAGCCAGCCGTAAACCATATCCACAACCGTATTCGCGATCACAATCAGCACTGCATAAACCAGCGTCACTCCCATTATCAAAGGATAATCCCGATTTGTCACAGCGGTGATGAAAAACCGTCCCATCCCAGGAATCGAAAAGATATATTCAATAACGAAAGAACCGGTGACCAGTCCGGCTGTCAGGGGACCCATCACCGAGACAATGGGATAAATTGAGTTTTTCAAAACATGTTTAAACATTATCACAGGTTCCGTCAGCCCTTTGGCCCGTGCGGTTCGGATATAATCCGCAGCTAAAACATCCAGCACCGTGGTTCGTGTCAGCCGTGCGACATACCCGGCAAAACCTGCACCCAGCGCAAACGCAGGCAAAATTATATGACGGGGCCCTTCCCACAAAGCAGGGGGAAGCAAGTGCCAATGATGCGAGAAAATCCATACGGATATCGCCCCCAACACAAAACTAGGTACCGAAATTCCCATCGCCGCCAAAAGAAGGACAGACCGATCCAGCAATGAGTTTTTCCAGTATGCCGAGATCATCCCGGCAGGAATACCCAACCCCAAAACAACCAGAACCGCACAGAGCCCTAATGTAAAAGAAACGGGGAACGTATCCCGGATAATATCCGCAACATCCCGACCCAAATATTTGTAGGACGGTCCCAGATCGCCCTGCAACAATTGTTTCATGTACAGAAGGTATTGCAGGGGAAGAGGTTTATCGAGATGATATTTAGCTTCTATATTGGCAATGATTTCCGGTGGAAGGATTTTTTCCGTATCGAACGGTCCCCCGGGAACTACGTGCATGATGAAAAAGGTCAGCGTCGCAACCGTGACCAGAACCGGTATTCCCAACAAAACCCGCCTGATAATAAAACGTAACATGGCGGTATTTTATCACACCAAAACTAATCCTTTGATATGAAAGGGTAAAGAGCGTGGTTGCCAAGTGATATCCAGGTCGTAAAGCCATACTTCTCTCCAGATGAAATTGAAAAGGGTGCCCGTGAATCTTTCTCTTTCAAGTCAGTTCCTGTAAACACTTTTCTCATCTACTCCACATAAGTTGCTCCTATTTAAACAAGCCTACCTCATTACCTTGACCCCCTTACATTATTTGTATTCGAATGGAGTTTACCTTTCCAGCAAGCCAAATCCTAACTAACCCCTTAAAAGTGTTGGCAATATTTCACACCTGAGTTTTCCGGTAGGATATAATGCTAGGTCGTATATTTTTTCATCAGGAGCACAATGAACTACCCTTCTTTAAAAGAATTCATAGACAGACTGGAACTTGAGGGAGAGCTCCTGCGAATAATACAACCCGTTTCGCCCATTCTTGAAATCGCGGAAATCACCGACCGCATATCCAAACAACCCGGTGACCGGGCCTCAAATAAAGCCGGTGGCGGCAAAGCCCTTCTATTCGAAAATGTTGAAGGCAGTTCCATGCCTGTGCTCATCAACGCTTTTGGTAGTACAAAACGAATGAACCTAGCACTGGGTGTCCATGACATTGAAGATATCGCCAAACGAATTGAAAGTTATATTAAAATTCCTCCTCCAACTACCCTGCTGGAAAAGGCAAAGCTCCTGCCCATGCTTTTACAGGCGGCACAGTTTCCACCTAAACTCTTACGGACGACCCACCCTCCTTGCCAGGAGGTTATCCATTTAAACGATGATATTGATCTAGGAACAATCCCGATCCTGCAATGCTGGCCTCAGGACGCAGGACGATTCATCACCTTCCCCATCGTGATCAACCGCAGTGTGGATAAAAAAATCAGGAATGTCGGACTCTACCGCATGCAAGTGTACGACAAAAAAACTACCGCCATGCACTGGCATATTCATAAAGACGGGGCGCATTTTTTCCATGAATACCGCAAACAGAATAAGGTGATGGAAGTCGCGGTTGCGCTCGGTGCTGATCCGGCATCTTGTTATTCCGCTTCCGCTCCCCTGCCTTATGGTATTGATGAGTTTCTTCTCGCCGGTTTTATCCGCAAGGCAAGCGTACCGCTGGTGAAATGCAAGACGGTGGACCTGGAAGTTCCGGCCAATGCAGAAATTATTTTGGAGGGCTACATCGACCCGTCTGAAATGCGGCTGGAAGGGCCTTTCGGCGACCACACCGGTTATTACTCGCAGGACGGGGATTATCCGATCTTTCATCTCACCGCTATCACCCACCGAAAAAATCCCGTTTACCTGACCACCATCGTCGGCAAACCGCCTCAGGAAGATTTTTATCTGGGCCGGGCAACCGAGCGCATCTTTTTGCCCTTGCTCAGAACCCAGCTTCCTGAAATCGTCGACATGGATATGCCGGTGGAGGGCATCTTTCACAATTGCGTCATTGTTTCTCTCGACAAACATTACCCTATGCAGTCAAGAAGGCTAATGAACGCGTTTTGGGGACTCGGTCAAATGAGCTTTGTAAAAACCATTATCACCGTTGATACCGAAGTCAATGTTCATGACTATGAAGAAGTGGCAAAACTTTTACTCAATAAAGTGGATTTTGCAACCGACCTTTTTTTCTCGGAAGGGGTTCTCGATGTTCTCAACCACGCTTCCGACCAAAGGCTACACGGCTCGAAACTGGGCATCGACCTCAGCACAAAAATAGAAGGAGAGCCGGGCTATAAAAAAGAAGCGCCTGTCTCCGCCAATAGCTCCGAGCTTCCCTCAGCGGAAAAAGTGATGGCAATATTTAAAGAAGTGCAAAACTGCAAGGTTTTGGAACTGCAAGCCAAGCGCTCTGTCCTGCTCGTGGCCCTTAATAAAACGGGCCCGCATCAGGGAAAACAATTCATCCAGTCGTTTTTGGATCATCCTGAATTTTTTGCCATAAATATTATCATCGTGCTGGAAGGGCATGTTGAAATCGAAAATATCTCTACAGTGATGTGGAAATTTTTCAACAACCTCGATCCAAAACGTGACTTTTATTTTCATGCAGAACGTTTGGGGATTGATGTGACACAAAAATTCCATGAAGAGGGTTATCAACAAAACTGGCCGGATGAGATTGAAATGACTGCGGAAATTAAAACACAGGTCGATAAAAAATGGAACGACCTGTTCAAAGAATAATTCAAAGAACCCCTTCATCATGGCAGTGGAACACATCACCATAAAAGGTGCGAGAGAACACAACCTTAAAAATCTCAGCCTCACCCTGCCACGGGAAAAACTGGTGGTGATAACGGGTTTGAGCGGTTCGGGAAAATCTTCTCTCGCTTTCGACACCATTTACGCCGAGGGCCAGCGCCGATATGTTGAATCCCTTTCCGCTTACGCGCGGCAGTTTTTGGAATTGATGGAAAAACCCGATGTGGACTCCATTGACGGGCTCTCCCCTGCTATTTCGATTGAGCAAAAGACCTCCAGCAGAAATCCCCGTTCCACCGTCGGCACGGTAACGGAAATTTATGACTATCTGCGACTGCTCTACGCCAGGATCGGCAAGGTTTTCTGTTATGGTTGCGGGCGGCAAATAGCTTCACAAACCGTGCAACATATTGTTGACCAGGTCCAGGCTATTCCGATTGGTAAGAAGGTAATGATCCTTTCCCCTGTGGCCCGGAACAGAAAGGGAGAATTCAAAAAGGAAATTCTGGATATGAAGCGGAAGGGATTCGTCCGCGCTCGCATAAATGGTGAAGTCCGCTCCCTCGATGAAGAAATCGTTCTCAATAAAAAATTCAAACATACTTTAGAAATAGTGGTAGACAGGCTGGTCATCAAGGAAAATATGGGCAAGCGACTGGCCGACTCGGTAGAAACCGCACTCAACCATGGAGAAGGTTCTTTAGTCGTCACAATTCTTGATAACAAAGAAAAACCCCAGGAGTTGTTGTTCAGCGAAAAATTCGCCTGCAGTTATTGCAACATCAGCTATCCGGAACTGGAACCGCGCCTGTTCTCTTTCAACAATCCGCAAGGAGCATGCGCCCAATGTGATGGACTGGGAATCAAAATGGTGATCGACCCGGAATTGGTCGTTCCGGATCCCCGGATTTCCATCCGCGATGGGGCTTTGAAGCCCTGGGAAAAACGCAGTTCCATCTATTTCCACCAGATGCTGGATACCATCTCCAGCCATTTCAAGTTCAAACTCAGCACTCCGTTTCAAAAACTGTCTAAAAAGATTCGTGATGTTCTGTTGTTCGGTTCTGGTGACGAACCCATAAAATATTATTTTGAAAAAGACGGGAGAAAACAATTCTATACCGACACCTTCGATGGCGTAATTCCTGATCTAAAGCGGCGTTATCGGGAGACCGACTCCTCCTCCACCCGGGAAGAAATTACGCGATACATGCGTCCCCTGTCCTGTCAAACCTGCGAGGGCGACCGGTTGCGGAAAGAAGCAGTCTCGGTAAAAATTGCCGGCCTGAATATCGTAGAACTTACGGCATTCTCCATCGGCCAAGCCTATCAATATTTTCAGAAGTTGACACTGACCCGGCAGGAACACAATATCGCCCGGAGAATCGTCAAAGAAATTAAAGAGCGGCTGGGTTTTCTCACCAATGTCGGACTGGAATACCTTTCCCTGGACCGTTCCTCAGCAACCCTGTCAGGTGGGGAAAGCCAGCGCATCCGCCTCGCTACCCAGATCGGTTCCAGCCTGATGGGCGTTCTATACGTACTCGATGAGCCCAGTATCGGACTGCATCAGAGGGACAACGATCGCCTGCTCAACACCCTCTTTCGCTTGCGTGACCTGGGCAACACCGTCATTGTGGTCGAGCATGATGAAGCCACCATCCGCTCGGCTGACTATGTTGTGGACCTAGGCCCCGGCGCAGGAGTTCATGGCGGTGAAACTATTTTTGCAGGGAGCCCTAGAGCCCTGCTTAAATGCAAAGATTCTCTGACGGGACAATACCTTTCCGGTAAAAAGCAGATCCCGCTTCCCAAAACCCGGCGCAAAGGCAATGGGAAAACAATTGAGATTCATGGAGCCAAAGAAAATAACCTGAAAGGAATAACCGTAAAAATTCCTCTCGGCTGTTTTGTTTGCGTGACCGGCGTATCCGGTTCGGGGAAAAGCACTCTCACGATAGATATTTTATACAAAGCCCTGGCCCGGCATTTTTGGAACTCGATGGACAAACCCGGAGAATTTAAAAAAATTCAGGGCCTTCAATGGCTCGATAAAGTTATTGATATTGACCAGTCGCCGATAGGAAGGACACCCAGGTCCAATCCCGCCACCTATACCGGCGTGTTCACCCTTGTCCGGGAATTATTCAGCCAGGTTCCCGAATCCCGAGTGCGTGGTTACAAACCGGGTCGGTTCAGCTTTAATGTTAAAGGGGGAAGGTGCGAAGCCTGTCAGGGAGACGGGGTTATAAAAATAGAAATGCATTTTTTACCGGACGTCTTCGTTACCTGCGAAGTTTGCCAGGGAAAACGATTCAACCGCGAGACCCTCGAAATTCTTTATAAAGGAAAAAACATCGCTGACATTCTGAATATGACCGCAGAGGAAGCCAAGGAATTTTTCATCAACATCCCTTCCATTAAAACAAAGCTGCAAACCATCACCGATGTCGGGCTTGATTATATAAGGCTGGGCCAGCAGGCCACCACTTTATCCGGCGGGGAAGCGCAGAGGGTCAAACTTTCAAAAGAGTTGAGCAAACGCAGTACGGGAAGGACCTTGTATATCCTGGACGAACCGACAACGGGACTGCATTTTGCCGATATCGAGAACCTGCTGAGGGTTCTCGACAAACTGGTGGATTCCGGCAATACAGTGATCATCATTGAACATAATATGGATGTGATCAAAACCGCCGATCATATCATCGACCTGGGTCCTGAGGGTGGAGACGGCGGCGGACAGGTGCTGGCCGAAGGCCCGCCGGAAAAGGTCGCGAAAATTAAAGGCTCTTACACCGGAAAATATTTAAAGGAATATCTTTAAAGATGTATTTCAGAGCTCCATTTAAGGGGCTTAAAAGGAAAGAAAATCACTGGGCCGGATTTCGACTAAGCAATTCAATTGTTTTCGGAGTTTTCGAGGCGGGCGATGGCGCGGAAGAGTTTTTTTTGCGTTTCGATGAACTCTTCTTCAGAAAGGTCGGTTTTGCCCAACAGTTCCTCCGCTTGGGCCTGGGCACGCTCGGCCCGTTCGCGGTCGATCTCATGCACGAACTCTCCGGTTTCAGCCAGTATCGTTACACGGTTATCTGTCACTTCCAGATATCCGCCACTGACGACCAGAGCAATGGTTTCACCATCCTTCTCATAGGACAACTGTCCGGAGCGCAGGTTGGTCAGAATCGGGGTGTGATCATAAAGAATACCCATATCGCCCTCGGAACCGGGTACGTTGACCTGATCGACCTCTTCAGAGACCAGTAGTTTTTCGGGAGTTACAATATTGAGGATCAGTTTCTCGCTCATGCTGTTTTCTTGTCCAGTTCTTTCTGTTTTGCGTGAACATCATCCAGAGTTCCCACCATGTAAAACGCCTGCTCAGAGATTTCATCGCCATGCCCATCGAGAATAGCTTTGAATCCTTCAACCGTATCCTGCACATTGATGTATTTTCCAGGAGTACCCGTAAATACCTCTGCCACAAAGAACGGTTGGGAGAGGAATTTTTGAATTTTACGGGCACGGGAAACCACGAGCTTATCCTCTTCCGACAGTTCGTCCATACCCAGAATAGCAATGATGTCCTGCAGGTCTTTATAGCGTTGCAAAACCTGTTGAACTCCGCGGGCCGTATTGTAGTGTTCATCCCCCAGAACTTCCGGGTCGAGAATCCGTGAAGTGGAATCCAACGGATCTACCGCCGGGTAAATGCCTAACTCGGAAATTCGCCGGTTCAAGACAGTGGTGGCATCAAGATGCGAGAAAGTGGTTGCCGGAGCCGGGTCCGTCAAGTCATCAGCGGGAACATAAATCGCCTGAACCGATGTGATCGAACCTTTTTTGGTAGAGGTGATGCGCTCCTGCATATTACCCATTTCTGTTGCCAGTGTTGGCTGATAACCTACCGCAGATGGAATACGTCCAAGAAGTGCTGACACTTCGGAGCCCGCTTGTGAAAAACGGAAAACATTATCGATGAAAAGCAGAACGTCTTTGCCGCCCTCATCGCGGAAATATTCCGCACAAGTGAGGCCAGTGAGGCCAACGCGCATGCGCGCGCCAGGAGGTTCTGTCATTTGCCCGTAGATCAGAGCCGTCTTGTCGATAACCTTGGACTCCACCATTTCGTTATAGAGGTCATTTCCTTCACGAGTTCGCTCACCCACTCCTGCGAACACCGAAAAGCCCCCGTGTTCCGCGCCGATATTACGAATCAATTCCATGATCAAAACGGTCTTGCCTACACCCGCGCCGCCAAACAGGCCGGTCTTTCCACCCTTGAGATAAGGCTCAAGCAAGTCAATGACCTTGATGCCAGTTTCGAGCATTTCCATTTTGGTATCCTGCTCATCAAATGCGGGAGCGTCACGGTGAATACTCCACCGGGCCTTGGACTCAACCGGAGGTTTCTTGTCAACCGGGTCGCCCACAACATTAAGAATTCGACCGAGCACTTCTTCCCCAACAAGATCGGAAGAGCACACGTCTGAACTCCAGTC
>CATMOP010000056.1 GCA_950072225.1 uncultured Nitrospina sp. | reverse complement strand
GTCTTTTTTAATTCTCCGGATGATCGCAGACAGGCTCGCCGTAAGCAAAACGCATTTCCCCTCTTTTTTCAATAGGACCATATTTTTGTCATCCAGCACCACTCCCCCACCACAGTCAATGATACTGCCCTGAGCCTCTCCGGCAACCCGACTCACAACATCAGATTCCAATTTGCGGAAGCTGGGCCACCCTTCCTGTTGCACAAATTCGGAGATGGATTTCCCAGCAGTTTGGGCAATCAGATCATCAATTCGATACAGTTGTCTCCTTAGTTCTTTGGAAAGAATTTTTGCA
This sequence comes from uncultured Nitrospina sp., assembly GCA_950072225.1. GTDB lineage: Bacteria > Nitrospinota > Nitrospinia > Nitrospinales > VA-1 > LS-NOB. The sequence goes on along the minus strand of CATMOP010000056.1, from coordinate 9,193 downwards.
ATCACTGATTTTCCAGTTCCTCTGTACCCCAGCATGACAATATTCAACGATCTGTATCCTGTAATGGTTAAGGCTTTCCACGGGTCTTGTAATAGACCCTTGAAACAGTCGGTTTCCTGAAAAGCTTTGTTTTAAATAACGCAAAAAGAGTAAAGGAATGTTCCTGCCGATGCAAACGAAACCTTCTATGGTATACTCAGGTTCCTTGGGAAATCGGTTTTTCACATTCTCTTTGACCAACTATTTTGAGGGAAAGGGCAAGCGGTGAAAAAATTAATTATTTTAACTGTTTTGGCTGTAAGCATTTTTATCCAGGCGCCTGGAATCTGGGCCGAAGAAGACGAAATAACTCAGAAAAAAAGAGCACTGTGTGAAGAAGAAAAAAATTCTGCCGCATGTTTTCAAATGGGGGAACGCTATCGTATTATCGAGCAAGACTATAAAACAGCGCTAAATTTTTACATCAAAGCCTGTGATGACGGCTATATGACCGGCTGCACCAACGGTGGAATTCTCCTGGTTATGAAAGGAACGCCTTACAGCAAGGAATTCAAACAAGCACGGAAAATGTTCATCAAGGCCTGCGAAGCGGGTGAGGACCCGTCCTGCTTCAACATGGGGAGCCTGTATTTCAAGGAAGGACGCCAGAAAAGATCTCTGCAGTATTATTTGAAAGCCTGTGATATGGGCAACAGGGCAGGCTGTGCAAAACACAAGAGGTTGTCCCGCTAAAAAATATGCAAGATAAACTCAAGAACTGGGAGGAACTGTGTAACGACGGTGAAAACTATGGCAGTGAAGGAAAAAACCTTTCACCAAAAGAAAAAATCCTGTTTGAAAGTATTAAGGACAAAAAAGTTCTTAAAATCCAGGATGCTTACCTGTTTTCCAAAACCGGGAAAATCGAAGAAAACCACGGGCCCGACCTGGCCGCAATGATCGCCAACTGCCAATTCATCAAAACCATCTCCAGCATAATCCTTACCCATAATCATCTTGGAGCGGAGGGGATAAAAATTCTCACCCGATCCCAGTTCCTACCTAAAGTCAAGGACCTTCATTTGGGTTCCAACAACCTTGGAGATGAAGGCGCTAAAATCATCGCCCAAGCAGAAGTTTTCTCAGAACTCGTGACCCTGAATCTGGAATGCAACGGTATTACCGCTGAGGGAGCCAAAGCCCTGGCCCAATCTTCTGTGCTGACAAAAATTGAATACCTGAATCTGGTTGATAACCGGGTCGGCGATGAAGGGGCTTTGGCCATCGCCAATTCAGATAATTTAGGCAACCTGACCTATCTGCATCTGGGCGGCAACCGGGTTAAATCTGAAGAAGCAAAAGCGGCTTTAAAAAATTCCCCAAAACTCAGCAAGCTGGAAAAACTTAAAGTATTCTAGCGGAGTACCTCCGCCGGTAACTTGGTCCTCTTGCGAGGGAGGCTGAGGTGAGGCTGAGCGTCTAAATGGAGTTGGGGTCATCGGGGCGAAGCAGTTCCGGCCGGGAATAATTAACCAGTCCAGGATCCTCTTCCACACCTTCTTTAAGCACAAGAGTTTTTAAATTTTTCAGGACTTTGCTTTCATGGATCGCTTGTGCCCCTTCGTTGCCAAAATAATTTCTTCCGACATAAAGATGTGTCAATCCAGCCAGAGAGGCAGATTCCCCCAGGGCTTTTGCGCCTTCATCCCCAAACATATTTTGTGAAAGCTTCAAAACCTTGAGCGCTTTCCATTTCGGGGCCGAGACAAGCACCTTCAATCCTTCATCCTTCAACTTATTCGCTGTAAGATTCAGTTCCTGCAATTGGTCCATAAGACTCCCCTGAACCATTTCTTTCAGGGCTTCAAGATCAATATAACCGCGCTCCATTTCCAGCTTCTTCAATCCGGGAAAAGAAGTGGTCTCCCCAATGGCTTTGGCCGTTTCGTTGCCTGCCTCATTCCACCCAATATCCAAAGATTCCAGGTTAGGAAAATTTTCCGACCGCATCAAATCTGCCACAGAGGAATCCGTAAGGCGGTTATCGGAAATGACCAGTATTTTCAAGTTCTTCATCTTGATCTGGTTGGAACCGGCGACATCCGTCAACCCCTGCCCCGTCAGGAAATTAATTCCCAAATAGAGTTCCTCAATTTGTGCAAGGTTTTCCGACTCAAAAAGAACAGGCAAAGCATCGTCACTGATCTGATTGTCAGCGAGATCAAGAATCCGGACCTTTTCCAATCCATGATAATTACAAATGATTGTTACATCATCGTTGGCAATATATTTCCCTGAAAGTTTGAGCAAACTCGGATCTTCCGCTAACAAGGGCTGAAGGGTTTCCTCCCACTTTGCCGTTTTCTCCTCAAATGAAGGTTTGTACTCTTCATACTCCGAATTCCCACCTCGCTCGATACCCATTAATTTCTCCTGAACGCTTTCAAAAAACGGTTCCCTCTATATAGCGTGAAACGCTTTTCATATTAACAGCTTGCCATTCCCCTGCTAAACGTAAAAAGGGCCGGAAATGTCCTCAATTTAGCTGGTTCGTTTCGCGCACCTAACGGGCCAACCCCAAAAACCAAAATAACTCATTAAATTTCAATATATTAACCCGATTTATCCGCAACCGGCAAACTTGGCACGGTCCCTCTCAGAAAAACCTTCGTAAAAAGATTAAAAAAAATTAATCCCAGATTAACAGACCTTTAATCTTGGTTCAATACAATGCCATAGAAATGATTAAAGACCGTCCGGGTAAATCATGGCCCTGGCTGAAAATGGGAGGGGTACTAAATGGAAATGTTTAAAACGATCGATATACGCGGGCTTTCATTTTTCAGCGCATTGCAATTGGCATCGGAAGAGTTTGACCGCATCAAAAAAAATGGGATTTTGGAACTCATTGTAGATAAAAAAAGAAACATTGCGGATGCCTTATCCAAATGGGCCAAAAACCAGGGGTATAAAATTTCGGATATCGAGGATGATCCTCGGATGGTGCGTCTGTTCATTCACAAGAGTTCTCGAGCAATAAAGGTTTAGCGAAGAATTAAAACGATAAACACAGGCTATTTCAGGTCTTTCAGGTTTCAGTCTCCTCCTCTAGCTGAAAATCTTAAGCCTGGAATAGCCTGTGTTTTTTTGGGTCCTACCTATTTCGGTTTTTTCGGATGATTTTTTTCGTAAATAATTCTCATCCCATCCAGAGTTAAAAATGGATCCAGCGTATCGATAACCGTTGATTTTGAAGCAATCCAATCAACGATCCCCCCTGTGGCCACCACATGCGCGTTTTGCCCCAGCTCCTTTTTAATTTGTCGGACCAGGTTTTCAATCATTCCCGCAAAACCATAAACTGCACCGGAACGAATACTATCTACGGTAGATTTTCCAATCACATTTTCCGGAACCAGCATATCGATTCTCGGCAGTTTGGCGGTGTGTTTGAACAGGGCCTCCAGTGAAATCTGAATACCTGGGAAAATGGCTCCCCCCAGATATTCCCCTTTCCTGGACACCACATCGAAGGTTGTGGCAGTGCCGAAGTCCACAATAATCAGTGGCCCACCATATTTCTCGAATGCCGCCACCGAGTTGACAATCCGGTCGGCACCCACTTCAGCAGGATCACGGTAGAGGATGGAAATTCCCGTTTTAATACCCGGCCCCACCACCAGAGGCTCACATGAAAAATATTTCTTCGCCATGTCTTGAAGGATGGGAACCAGCGGCGGAACTACACAGGCGATAACAATGTCATCAATTTTATCTATCTCAACATGGTTCGATTGTATAAATTCCTTGAACAAAACCCAGTATTCATCAGCCGTACGGTTCCATTCTGTTCGAATTCGCCAATGGGCCAGGAGTTTTTTACCGGAAAACAGACCGATCACATTATTTGAGTTGCCGACATCAATAACTAATAGCATAATAAAACCTATACAATATTTCGAGGACCCTGCGAAAATAGCAGAGCCCACAAGCGATAACAACCACGAAAAATCGTTTGTGTGGAATAGGTCCCTTTAAATATAATAAGATGATTCAAATTGGCTACTCAATTGGACCCTGTATATTGTGAAAGATAATTATAATATTGAAATGGAAGATATTTCAAAATTTCCCTTGGAACGGTCTGCGGATTTTTTTTTCTGGGAAGACTTTTCCTATCAGGAGTTACAGGAACAGGTGTTGGACAACCTGGACACCGATAAGGTCCGCAGGTTTTGCGGGATCATCAGAACCGGGAGTCCTTTCCAATTAAACGATTACTATTATCGAATCAAATCCATTTAAATATGGAATACATCTCCAAACGACCTTACAAAATGTGCCGCTTTGTCCATTAACCCCCTGCCACCACTAGGCGTGGGGCCAATGTGCAATATCTTTACCCTGCGGACAAACGTTCTATCGGCTCAAAGAGCCATTCCTAGTCGGCCCCACGCCTGGTGGTTGTTTTCTGGTTCCAACCCTTCAGCTTCATACAACCCAGGTATCCCGTATGCTCCCCTTCGAATCCAAATTCACGGCCTTGGATTTTGTGGCTGAACTTATCCTTTTCCGCCATACACTTATGGGAATCTTCCCGAAATTTCTGCTCTCCTTTACCACTGTCCTCATTCATAAAATCTTCGAATTGGCGGTCTTCGGAGCAACCAACCGACAAAATAAAAATTAAAATTAATCCAACCCGTAGCATTCAGTTCTCTTTCTTTAATTTTCAGTCAGTTCAATATCGATTCATTCCACTAGGCGTGGGACCAGCAAGCAATAACCCGTCAAGCCGCGAGAATGTTTGCCCGCAGGGAAAAGATATTGCAGTTTGCCAGCGGAGGCTCTCCGCTGACTCCTGATTCTTACTTCTATTTTAAGCGGGTAAAGGGAAACCTATATTTTCGCAGCTCAAACAAGGCCGGAAGCATGAACAGGGCACAAACCGTGCAGGTTATTATTCCCAGTTCTACCACCGAGGCAATGGACCTGATCCCTGCATGATGAGCAATATTCAAACTGGTGTAGCCTGCTAAACTGGTCAAAGCCGACAATATTATGGCGCTTCCCGTCTCCTGCAGTGACTTGAGCGATGCGCCATTAGAATAATCCAGGATATGGTGACTGAGATATATACAATGATCTATCATGATTCCCACGATAGAAGGGAGCATGACGATATTGATAAAATTTAATTTCACACTAAAAATAGACATGAGTGCGCCGGTCAAAGCTAGACCTGTAAAAAGAGGCAGAAAAGTAATGACAGCCAAACGAATACTGCCAAGGTCCACTACAAGAATTAAGAACACCAGTGCGAAAGCGATGCCCATCGCCATTGGGCCCTTTTGCTTAACCCAATCCAGAATTTCTGCCGCGATCAGGTTTTCATTTAAAACTGAAATCTTAATATTTTTTTCCACCATCATGTGCTTCAATTTCCCCACTTCTTTTTCCAACTGATAAATATTTTCGACACGAAAAAAGTTTTTATCTGCGGGAGAAAACAACAAAACTAAATAATCATCTTCAGCACGGAGTTTTTTCTCCAAATTATGGGGTATTCGATTTTCGTCAAATGGCTCGGCATTCACCAGCTTTTTAAAATTTTTATACCGGTCGTTTCCCAGTGAAAATTTGATAATATCCATATTGTCATAAACTGTTTTTCGAATCCGGCCGATCACATCCTTCTTCGACTCATATTCCTCACGACTGAACATATTTAAAGAATACGTAGCTCCTATGATGGTATGGTCCCCATTCCTGCGTTTGATTTTCTCCAGGGCTGTATGGATTTCAAACAGGTTTTTCTTTTCAGGCGTCAGGATCAAGGTAGGGGAAAAAGCAAAACCGAAATCATCCGTGGTAACTGTCTCATATTCGCTGGCTGGGGACTCCCCCTTGAGTTTCTGAAAATCATATTCAAACCTGAGTCCGGGAAGAAGAAATAAACTCGCAACCATTAAGAGAAGGAACATGGTAGAAAGGAAATAAGGCGTGGTAGAATACAGGTTGGAAATTTTAAAAGTGAATAACCTGGGCCGGGGTTTTCTCAACCAGCGGATTTTGTCATAAAACAATGCCTGCGCCGGAAATATGAAATAGTAGCTCAAAAAAGCGGAGACGATACCCAGCGTAGCGATTATTCCGAACTCTGAAAACCCCGGAAAATCTGAGAAACTTAAGATTGAAAAAACACTTATCGTCGTCAGCATCGCTATAAGCCCTGACCGTCCTACCTGGGTCACAACTAGTTCCGCTGCCTCAGCAATGGTTTTTCCTTTGAGGAGTTCCTGTTTGAAGCGAATATAAAGATGAATCCCATAATCAATCCCCAACCCCATTAATATAGCCACCAGAAAACCTGAAATAACATTCAAGTGTCCGATGAACAGACGCGTTAACGCGAACGTATAAGTCAGCGACAGCAATAAAGGGAAAATGATGAGCGGTATGGAAAACCAGGATCGGGTGTAGATAAGGATAATACAACTTGCCAGCAGGGCCGCGAGCATCGCTGACTTCTTGAGATCACTTTGGATAAACTGGTTTTCTTCCAGCCGCACAATAAGCGAACCGGTAAGTTTGATAACCAGCTCTGGGATATCTCTTTCAAGTCCTGTCTGGTCAATCGCCTCTTGAACAAGCCGGACATATTGCTCTGTAAAATCTGTATCGGTAACCGTCCCCTTTGGTTGGACAAAGATATAATAATTTCTCTTCCGCTTTCCCCTATGATAGGGCCTAATATCTTCGAAGATATGATAGCGATCAGCAAGCGTTTGAAGCTTGGTCGGATTGAAAAGTTCATCTTCCCCAAAAAACCCACCAAACTGACCCCGGGCATAGTCAACCGCTTCCTCAACCAAGGATTCCAGGTGAAGCAAATCTGCTTTTGGAATTAACAGGAGTTGGCGGTTTTTTAAAAATTCTGCGGGTATTTTCGAATCCACAAATTGGGTTCCGGGTACTTTTTCCAAAGCCCGTGCAAGTTTGCCAATCACTTCAGAAGCCTGAAAGGGATTCAACTGTTCCAGAACAACAACCAGAGGACCAGACCCTCCGGTTTTGGCAACAACTTCATTAAATTCTTTTATTAATGGTAAATCCTGAGGAAGAAGGTTATCCATCCTGGGGTTGAAGCTCAAGCCGCTAGCCCAATAAACGGACATCCCGCTTAAAAGGATTGCCAGAATCAGCAGGGTCCCGGGGTATCGGTAGGTAATTTTTTTGAAACACCAACCAAGAACTGTTTTCATACCTAAAATATTGAAGGGGAGAGAGGCAAAATCAAAAAACCTTTAACAGGAAAAACTAATAGGAACCTGCGCAAATATACACAGACCGATTCTTGTTGGGAACTGGGGTTGATTTCCAATTTTTTTATCTATTCCATCTTAATATTGCGTCGGTAAAGCAATCTCTAATCAAACTTATTTCTACCTCTGCCACGTGCCACATTGGTTTCCCTGGCGGCTTTAACCACTGCGACTGACACATTTTCCACCACCTTGGTATCAAACACGCTTGGGATGATGTATTCCGGTTGTAAATGGTCTTGGGCAATACAATCAGCTATCGCATACGCCGCAGCCATTTTCATTTCCTCATTGATATGTGTGGCCAAGCAATCCAGCGCACCCTTGAAGAGCCCGGGAAAACATAAAACATTATTGATCTGATTGGGATAATCACTTCTGCCTGTTGCCATGATCGCCACATGAGGCCCGGCCTCTTCAGGCAAAATTTCTGGAATCGGATTGGCCATTGCATAGACCACTGGATCTTTGGCCATTTTTTTAATGTCCTCAACGCTCAATTGACGGGGACCTGAAACTCCGAGAAACACATCGGCTCCGGCAATGACTTCCTTCAAACTCCCTTTCAACCCATCAGGGTTGGTATTGTCCGCAAACCATTGTTTGGCCTCGTTGAGGTCATCCCGGGATTTATGAATAGCCCCTTTCCGGTCACAGGCAATGATGTTTTCCACTTTCAGTTGTTGGATCATTTTAGTACAAGCGGTCCCTGCCGCCCCAGCGCCCAGAACCACAACTTTAATCTCTTCAGGTTTTTTTCCCAATAGCTTCAAAGAATTTATCAATGCCGAGGAAACCACTACCGCCGTTCCGTGCTGGTCATCATGGAAAACCGGAATATCCAATTCTTCTTGTAGCCTTTTTTCAATCTCAAAACACTGGGGTGCCGCAATATCCTCAAGGTTGATTCCGCCAAAACCGGGCGCAATGGCGCGGACAGCAGCAACCACCTCATCAACACTTTTGGTATCCAGGCAAATGGGGAAAGCATCGATCCCGGCGAATTCTTTAAACAGCATTGCCTTACCTTCCATTACCGGCATTGCTGCTTGCGGCCCGATATCACCCAACCCAAGAACCGCTGTACCATCGGTCACAATCGCAACCGTGTTGCGTTTGATCGTCAACTTGTACACCTCTTCCGGATTCTGGTGAATCGCAGTACAAACCCGGCCCACACCAGGAGTATAGGCCATGGAAAGGTCATCCCGCGTTTTCAGGGTTTGCCGACTGGTGACTTCTATCTTCCCGCCCAAATGCATAAGAAACGTGCGGTCAGAAAAGTGAATGACTTCAATTCCCTCCACCACTTTCAATGCTGCAATAATTTCCTCGCCATGATCCGATCCTGACGTATAAATGCTGAAGTCCCGAATAGAGGCCCCTCCGGAAAGAGGACGAACCAGATCTATCGCCCCGATATGCCCGTTGAGTTCTGCAATTCGGGTTGTGACCCGGGAAAGCCCCTGGGTCTGGCCTTCAATTTTCAAACGCACGATAATGCTATCTCCTGCATTGGGTGTGAAAGCACTTTTTGTCATGACCTCACCTCCGGCTTTTGAGTTGGCGAATAAAACGGTTCATCCAATCATGTGTCCACAATCTTTTTCTCTATTGGCCCAAATCGCAAGAGAAAATGGGGTTTTGTAGCTGAAAAATCCTAAGCCTACCATATTATCGCCAGGTTCCTGAAATTAAGCTTCTGGCCTAGCCACAATTCTATACGAAAAAATGTTTTTTAACTCCCTCGTCAGAAGCCCACTTTAAAAACTCAACTATTTGCTCAGAGGAGTTCTATTTCAGAAGTATTGCGGTTCAAGGTTTAGGAGCGGGTAAAAAAAGGCTGGCAGAAAATTCTAATCCGTAGTCTTTGCGGACTTAGAGTGAAT
>CATMOP010000055.1 GCA_950072225.1 uncultured Nitrospina sp. | reverse complement strand
TTTTCCGTTGCGTGTCAATTCCCATAAAGCGACAAAAGCAAGAGTGATGAAAAAAGTGAAGAGCATATCGATGCGGGCATGGCTCCCCAGGTAAGCGAATCTCCAGCAGGTCGTGATGATTAATCCTGCAAGACAGCCGATAACCGGGGAAAACTGGCGCATGCCGAGCAAGGTGGTGAGGAACACGGTTCCCACACCGGCTAAAACCGAAGGAATTCTCAGGGAGATTTCGTCCACCCCGCCCAGAAATTTTGATGATAAAAGTCCGGACCAGTAAAACAGGGGAGGTTTGGTGCGCAATTGTTCCGGAGTGATTTGGGGAAGCCAGAGGTTGCCGCCGCGCATCATATTGACAACGGGCACTCCTTCACGCGCTTCTCTCTTAGACAGGTCGGAATGAAAAATAGACCAGGAAAAAAGAAACGCCGCCAGCAGAACGGGGCCCATCAAAAGGTATGGGTTCAATGTGCCATCATTAAAATTACGGGAAAGCATAGGGGGCGGTTAGCATCGAAGGAAAAACCGGAAGGTTAATGTTCGATCATTCTTTCAGCAGGCCTTTCTTTTTCCAATAATCCCGAAGCGATGTATTTGCGTCCAGACAGGTATCCAGATAAGTGTGATTCGTGGGAATCATCGGCATGACATGGCCGTGGCTTTTGTCGTTGTAAGGATACTTTACATCCAGAACATAAGGACCCTTGTGTTTAAGCATACGCTTCAGGGCCGGAACAACGTCTTTCGGATTGTAAATGGTCTCAGACTTGATTCCAAAAGCGTGCGCTACTTCGGCAAAGTTGGCATCGCCGATGAAAGTGTGGCCACGAATGGATTTATAAAAACGGTCTTCCCACTGAGCTACCATTCCTAGATGGGCGTTATTAAGAATAATATTTTTAACCGGTATATTTTCTATTTTCAGCGTTTGCAGTTCCTGAATATTCATCAGAAAACTACCATCCCCTTCTATATTAATAACCTGGCGATCGGGAAACGCGACTTGGGCTCCCATAGCGGCGGGCAGTCCATACCCCATCGCGCCCAGGCCGGATGAACACAACCAGTTATTGGGTTTGTCAAAATCCAGAAACTGAGCCGCCCACATCTGGTGCTGGCCGACACCCACGGAAAAAATGGCGTTATCATCCGCGAGTTTGTTGATTTCGCTGACTACGGCCTGCGGAACAATTTCTCCCTTTTTAAGTTTGAATTCCAGGGGGAATTCCTTTTTCCAGCCCTGCACCTGTTTTATCCATGGTTTAATTTCTTTTTTGGGCTCGACAAAGTCGTGGAGAATTTTCAACGCTAGCCTGACGTCGCCCTGAATGGGAATATCTACCACAATATTTTTATTGATTTCCGTTGGGTCGATATCAATATGGATGATCTGTGCATTTTTACAGAATTCTGCCAGTTTACCGGTGACCCGGTCGTCAAAACGCACACCCATGGCGATAACCAGATCGGCATGGTTCATAGCAATATTGGCGTAAACCGCTCCATGCATTCCGAGCATGCGTAAAGAAAGCGGATCAGTGGAGGGGTACGCCCCCAAACCCATTACCGTAGTGGTGACGGGGATGCCGGTTTTCTTTACAAAGGCCCGCAGTTCTGCAGAAGCCCCACTGCTTATAATTCCACCGCCCGCATAAATTATGGGGCGTTTTGCGGTTTGGATGGTATGAGCCGCTTTTTTGCATTGCAGTATCGACGGCTTTAAATTGGGCCGATAGCTGGGGACATCGAATGAAACGTCAAAATCGGCGATCCCTTCCTGCTGTTGAATATTTTTAGGAACATCCACCAGAACCGGTCCGGGCCTGCCGGTCCGCGCAATATGGAACGCCTCATGAATGATGCGCGGAATTTCCGCGACATTCTGGATCATATAGCTGTGTTTGACCAACGGGAACGTTGCACCCATGATGTCCGTTTCCTGGAAGGCGTCACTGCCTAACACCGTGCTGGGAACCTGCCCGGTGATAGCGATAATGGGAATGGAGTCCATCTTGGCATCAATGATTCCAGTAATGAGGTTGGTGGCACCCGGACCCGATGTTGCCAGGCAGCCCCCAACTTCTCCGGTGGCGCGGGCATAGCCGCCTGCCGCGAAGGAACCGCCTTGCTCGTGGCGGGGAAGCACCATGCGGATTTTTGGGGCCAGGGTCAACCCTTGATGGATTTCCATGGAAGCTCCGCCCGGATAGCCAAAAATAACCTTGACCCCTTCATTCACCAGGGCTTTTACAAGGATGTCCCGGCCTTTCATAGGCTTCCCTAAGGATTTTGGAGATTTCTTGATAGAAACCAGTTTCTTTTCTGCACTTTTTTTAGTAGTCATGGTGAAGAAAAACTTTATCTGAAATGACCCTTGAAGTCAAATTCAATCGGTCCTCAAGCTCTTTTTAGTCAAAGTTTTATGGGGAATAGGGAATTCGTTTCAAGAAGCCGTGGACCCACCCAGAGCTTTCAGGATGATCCCCTCACGAAGGCTGTATTCGCTGACCAGCAGTGGATCGCATTGAAACGTCCGCATGGTTTCTAAAACGATTGCGGTTCCCGCTATGATCAAATCTTCTCGGCCCCGTTCAAGAGCTTTTAAGGCCAACCGTTCGTCGAGGGACTTTCCTTTCAGGTCCTGAATCAGGGTGTCGATATCCTGTCTGGATAATAAAGTGCCATGAATTTTTTCGGGATCATAAGGATATATATTTTCTTTCAGGGCGGCAAGTGTGGTGACGGTTCCCGCTGTACCGATCAATACCTGTGGCATAAAGGCCGAGAGTTTTTCCTTGATTGCTTGCAATGCGTTCCTTAAATACAGGATCAGCTTCTCATACTCCGCATTGTCCACCGGATGCCGGTGAATAAATTTTTCTGTCAGCCGCACGACCCCTAAAGAACTACTGCAAAAGCCCGCGATACTTTTTCCTTCAGATAGGATGAACTCGGTACTGCCGCCTCCGATGTCGAGGGTGAGACTTTTGCGATTTTCATGCGGTATTTTCCAAAAAACTCCTTCCAGAGTGAGGCGAGCTTCTTCTTCCCAGGGGATGATTTCAATTTCGATGCCTGTCTTTTCCCGGGCAAGGCGCACAAACTCCTTACCGTTGGAAGCTTCTCGCACGGCACTGGTAGCCACAGCGAATAAGGGAGGGTTGCCATGATCCATGCAGTCCTGGCGGAATCTCGACAAAACGGAGAGGGTTTCGGACATTCTGGATTCCATAAGTTTCCCTTGGGCGTCCATTCCTTCACCAAGACGAGTGATCACTTTTTTGGAAGTCAGAAGCTGGAAATCACCAGTCTGGTCAGATTCCAGAATCAGAAGTCGAACCGTGTTGGAGCCAATATCGATGGAAGCGATTTTCTTCATTCGACTTTAAATCGGAAAAGCTTTTTCGCTGTCCAGAGTAAGCAGCAAATAAAATCCAAGAGCCGTGAACAGCAGGTTGGGACCCCATGCGGCCAGAAACGGATCAAAGGTTCCGCCCCGGCCCAGGGATATGCTGACGGCGTATAGGAATGAGAAAACAAAACCCATTGCCAGATTAATACCCACGCAAAACAGGAGGCCCCCATGCCTGCTGGATCTCAATGACAAGGGAATTGCCAGCAAGGCTAAAACAACGCTGATGAAAGGATAGGACAGGTTACGGTGCAATTCGATCCACTTTGTGGTGGTGTCCTTACCTTCCCGCGCATGAACCTGAATCGTTGCGTACATTTCCCGCAGGCTCATTTCTTCTGGCCGTTTTCGCACTTTGGCAAAATCTTTCGGGGTTTCAGAAACCGGAAACGAACGGCTCTCGAAGTATTCTGTGGACACCAGCCCTTCCCGGTTAAATTGGCGAGTGTAGCCATCAATGAAAAACCATTTATCTACCGACCACACTGCGCTCTTGGCATCGATTCTCTTCCTGATTCCAAAGTCATCATTCGGAATCAAAATGATGACACCATGCAGGACAAGTTTTTTCGGATCAAAGGAGTCAATGCTCCAAATGGAATGGTCTTTCGCTTTGAGCCAGAGGTTGTTTTGGGGAATTTTTCCGTAGGTTGGCTGGTTTCGAACCTTGCTGTAAAAAATATAATTCATTTTCTGGTTGGTGATGGGGGCAATAAATTCGCTATTGGCTAAAACTATGAGAGCAATAAAAATTGATGCGCCGATGATTGGAAATGTAATGCCCGTTACGCTTATTCCGCAAGCTTTCATTGCCGTGAACTCGTTGTTTCTGGCAAGGGAAGCAAGGGTAATGACGGTAGCCAAAAGCACGGCCTGGGGTGCCATGTAATTGGCCACGAAAGGAATTTTGTAAACATAATAAGAAGCGAGATCAATGAACGGAGCGTTTTTTGCCATGAACTCATCCAGACGCTCGAAAAAATCAACAATCAAAAAAATCCCGATCAAACCAGCCGCGGTAAGTAGATAGACTTTTAGGAACAGGAACAAGACATGTTTTTTTAGAATCATCATGATCTGTTAATTCCGTTTCCAGTGCCTGTGTTGAGCCCGGGAATCGCCTGTTTTAAAGCTTGACCGAGAGGTTCTAGGTCTGGCCGGGCATGGATTGTATCCCGGATGTATTGCAAAGTGGGGTCAATGCATTTAATGTAACGCTCATTCTTATATTCCATGTATTGAAATGCGAAGGTGCCGATTGCCTTCAGATTCCTCTGGATCGACATCCAATCGAAAATTTTCAGGAAGGGAGAACGGGGGAGTTGCCGGTCCTCTTCCTGTTCCATACGTTGCAGGTAATAACTCAGTAATTCATTTCGGGTTTCTTCCTCCAAGACAACATACGAATCTTTCAAAAGGGATACGAGATCATATTGGCAGGGGCCCATCCTGGCATCCTGAAAGTCAATAAGCATCAGATTTTCCCTCCGGATCATCAGATTTCTTGAATGAAAATCCCGGTGGACGAAAACCCGTTTCTCTTCGGCCAGGGTTTTGCAGAGCCCAAGCAGGGCAATGCGGATTTTCGACTCCTCATTCTGACCCAATTCCCGCTTCAGGAAGCCCATGATGTAATGTTTTATCATGAAGTCCATTTCCCACATTAATTTTTCGACATCGAACTTCAGGGAATAGGCCGGACAGGAGGGTTGCATGTTTTTTGTAACGCGGGTCTGCATGACCACAATAAGCTCTATGGCTTTCTGGTACCAGGCAATAATACTATCAGGGGAAATCCGGGCCAGGTCCTCCAAATGTGTGTCGCCTCCATCCTCAAGGAAAAGCAGTCCCCGCTCGGCATCGTAGTGTAAAATTTCAGGAACCGGAATATCCAGATGGTGCAGAAATTTTTGCATGCGGTTGAAGTCTGGTTCTTTTTCAGGAACCGGTTCCTTCAATTGCATGACGATGATCGAAGAATTTTTTGCGGAACGACGGAAATAGTGAACCCGGAAATAGCATCGGTCCGATGCATCTCCTTTCAAGGTGAAAATCTCAAAACGGGAAATGGGTTCCTTAACGAGGGGTTCCAGCCAGGATTTTAAATAATCCTCGTCAAACCGGCCTTGTGGGGAGAAAGGCTCTCTATCTGGTTTTGTGTTGAAAACGGCCATTTAAAAAAAACTATTTCCTTTGCAGAACATCTAATGTAGCATTCTGGATTTTAATCCCACAAGTGGGTTTTATTCCCCCACTCGGCGTGGGGCCGATGGGCAATCGCTTTTTACCCCTTCGGGGCACGAAAGCTAAGGTGAAGATCACGTCTGCTAGCAAGAATTCATCTTGGCCCAACAAGCTCTTGCCAAGTCGCCCCTGCGGCTAGCAGCCGGATTAGAAAATGTTGATTTTTGAGAACCATTTAAAAGAAATATAGCTTTATGCGACGTTGGAGTCGGACATCCCGTTTCAATTTCCTGATAAATGCGAGCCTTTTCATAATAAGCGTTCTGGTTTCACTGGTTCTTTTCGACTGGGCTTTTATTAAATACGAAAACGCCTTCCTCCTGAATTCATCCAAAGATATTCAGGTTTTAGAAAATAATACTTTCGATTTAGCTTCCTTGGGTTTTAAAGAAAAAACGGTTTCGGCTACCAAAAGCCCCAATACAATCAGGATATTAAGCATAGGAGATTCATTCGCCTATGCGGCTGTGCCCATACCCCATACTTACAGTGATGTTCTTGAAACATTATTAAATCAAACTGGGGATGGCCCTGATTTTGAAGTAATCAATTTAGGCATTCCCGGCATTTCATTTCCTGAATACCTGGCCCAATTCAATTTCTGGTCTTCAAGACTGGATTTTGATGGAGTCATTTTCAATATTTATACGGGGAATGATTTGTTGGATATGGAATGGCTGCCCTATTCCAAGAATGAAGAAATCAGGTTCAAAAATGGAGAATTCTTTGTGGGGAAAGGATCGTGGGTACCACGCCTGTACCGATTCAGGTTCCTGGATTACGCCAAGGCCTATTATTCCATGCACATGCCCAGAGTGCGGGAATTCCTGTCATCTGATTCCCAGATGATGCAGAAGGCCAACATGTTTCCCTGGATAGATGCCCGTTATTTTATTGCGGGAAACGATGTACAGCCTCCGCCTTTTTACATCAAAGCCATGCGCCGTGCTTCCTTTGCTTACAGAATAAATACCATCGACAAGGTTAGGAATGGGTACCTCTGGTTTTTGGCTTTAATGGACCTGGCTCAGCAAACTATTGATTCTGGAAAATTTGTGTTGATCCTTAATTCTCCATCCAACCTGGCCTATTCAAAAAAGATTCAGGAATTGATCATTGACGGTATTCCAGAAGATTCTTTGGACCCGCAATTGCCTGGAGCCATGATGGCTTCATTAGCTGAAATGCGTCAGTTTAAGGGAAAGATTATCGATCTTTTTGATTGCTTTACGAGCTATGCCGGTGAAGAAATATACTTTTCAAGCCTCAGCGATACCCACTGGACAAAGTACGGAAACGAAATCGTGGGAAGAATACTGGCGGATCAAGTTTTAAATGACTGGTTAAAAATAAAACGAAACACAAACTTTTCCGACTGCTCCGAGACCCAACTTCTGCCCAAAAAGAAAATGATGGGCACAAATATAGCCTTATCTACTTACCAAGCCTGGCTCCGGGAACAACCTTCACATTAAACATCAAAGTGACTAATAAACCATAAAAAAACCCTTTCCCTAAAACGGGAAAGGGTAAAAACAAATGAAAAGTTACTACGTGCCTGATGGCTACTAGCCGCAGGGACGACTGGCAACAACTCAATCTTCCCCTCCCTTCACAGGGAGGGGCCAGGGGAGGGTTGGGCTAGTATTCCGTCAGGGAATCCACACCCCTCCTGACCTCCCCTCATGAGAGGGGAGGATTAATTAGTTCCACCGAAAACGCTTTGCTCGTAGCCGTGATATTCTTCCTCAGCTTTCGTGCCCCGCAGGGGTAAAAAGCTGTTGCCATCTGCCTCCGGCCGCTGGCCGGTTAGCCCCAGAGTTCATCCGGGACTTCCAGCCGATCGACCTTTTTACCCTGGCCAATGTGCTGGTCAAGAATTTCATCCACATCTTCCGGCTGGACCTTCTGATACCAGACACCATCCGGGTATACAACAACGACAGGGCCCACTCCGCAAGGGCCAAGACATCCGGTATTGGCAATCATACATTTTCCAAACAGCCCTTTTTGCTCAATCCCCATAGACAACTTCTCAAAAATGGCGTTGGAGCCAGTTTCACCGCAGGAACCCCTGGGATGTCCCGGTGGTCGGCTGTTGGTACACACTAAAATATGATAACTTGGTTTCGGCATCAGTGAATCTCCGTTCAGGTTTAATGAACAACCCCGCCGCAAGCGAACGGGGTATCCTAATAAAGAGTTATTTTAAAACCGGTGAGCCACCGGAGGCAGATAGCCAAGGCTCTAATTGAGCCGAGATGACTTTTTGCTAGCAGACGTGATTTTCACCTTAGCTTTCGTGCCCCGAAGGGGTAATAACTTTTATTGGCTACCAAAGGGTTATCTCGGCTTGATGAGCTTTTGCTATCTGCCCTGAGTTATAGTCAAATGTGGTGTATGGGAACATGATCAAGCGGCGTTCCTTTGACGTTCAAAAGTTTCCTCATCTACTCCATCAATAAATTTTACGCCATTGATAAGATCGGCTAATCGCCGGAATCCTCTCAGTTTTCGCCAGCCTTTTTCTGCACTCAATCCAAGTTTGTAAACCATGGTCAGTATGGTTGTTCTACTGACACAGGCACGGGTCTTTTTAGTTCTCAATCGAATCGTAGAAAAGGTCGATTCAATCGGATTGGTAGTTCTGATATGTGGCCAATGGTCAGCAGGGAAATCATAAAAAGCCAGGAGTTCTTCTCGATCTTTCTCGAGGCACTGAGTAGCCTTGGGATATTTTAGTTCATAAGTTTTAATGAAGAGGTTAAATGCCTTCTCCGCATTTTCTCTGGTTTCTGCCATCCAGATGTCATGGATATATTGTTTTGCTTTAGCCTGACTGTGTTTTGGGAGCTTGTTGAGGATGTTTGCCGTCTTATGAACCCAACAACGTTGGCTACGGGTTTGAGCGAAAACTTTTCTAATTGCTTTCCAGAAACCCAACGCCCCATCACCCACAGCCAGCTTGGGTGATCTCAACCCTCGATCCTTGAGGTTGAGCAATACCTCTGTCCAGCTCTGCTCTGATTCCCGATAGCCGTCTTCAATAGCAAGGAACTCCTTATCACCTCGACTGGTCACGCCAATAATAACCAGAATGCATTGCTTGGCATCATCACTCCTGATGTTGAAATAAATACCATCTGCCCAGATATAAACATAGCTCTCTTTCGAGAGGTCTCTTGTTCGCCAGTCATCATACTCATTAACCCAACATTGTTTGAGGCGGCTGATTGTCCCCGCAGAGAGACCTTTTGCATCCTTCCCTAACAACGCCGCCAATGCTTCTGAAAAATCACCGGTTGAGATTCCTTTGAGGTAAAGCCAGGGCAATACCGTTTCCACGCTCTTTGTCCGCTTGATATATGGAGGTAACAGCTCTGACCGAAAATGAATACCTTGCACGCCTCGATCACGGGTCTTTGGAACCTTGATATCAACAGGGCCTATGCCTGTCATAATCTCTCTTTGAGGCAAGTAACCGTTGCGCACTACCAACGGTCTTCCTTGATTATCTGTCATATCCTGATACTGAGAAAGAAACTCGGCCAGTTCACTCTGAACTGCCTTCGTAATCAACTCTCTGGCTCCTGATCTCAGCAAACTCGTCAATACATCTACATTCCCCTCTAGATTCTCAAGGGAAATAACATTATCCTTATTCATGGTGGTGCCTCCTTTGCTTGAATTGCTTTTTTCGTAGAAAATAATTTTACAACAAAGGGTGCGCCGCCTTCTCAACTCACCTCATACACCAGAAATCACCATAACTCATGATTTTGTCCATGAACGCACAAAAGACAACCGGTCCTTTAGGATTCTGACGATTATAGATGAGTTTACTCGTGAG
>CATMOP010000054.1 GCA_950072225.1 uncultured Nitrospina sp. | reverse complement strand
CCGTGCCGGGCAAGCTGTTGAATTTGGCGAGTTGATTGTGGAACCTTATGCCACTCCTCATGATGCGGAAGAATCGGTGGCTTTTGTTATCCATTACCGAGGGTTGCGCTTAGGGATCGCCACTGACCTGGGAAAAGTGACGGCAGAGGTCACGAGTAAACTGCAAAAACTGGATGCCCTGCTCATCGAGTCCAATCACGATGTGGAAATGCTGGATGCCGGACCCTACCCCTGGATTACCAAGAGAAGAATAAAAAGCGATGTCGGGCATCTTTCCAACGAAGCCTGCGGCGAAATGTTGTCAGCGGTCAAGCATTCCGGGTTGCGCCTCGTCGTGTTGATGCATATGAGCCAGACTAACAACCACCCGGAACTGGCCCGAATCACCGCCCGCCAGGCCCTGGGGCAGGACGACTCGACCAAAATGATCATTGCCGAGCAGAACCACCCCACTGCACTAATGGCTCTTTAGCCCCACTCGGCGTGGGGCCGACTAGCAATGGCTTTATTTGGCTGGCAAAGGGTTATCTCGGCTCAATTAAACCCTTGCCCATTTCTACCGGGCGTGGCCCGGCATGCCCACCTGACGGCAAGAAAAATAATGAACGGCGTTGACAAAGATAAAAAAATAGGCAGTTGGTTTGGCATGGCCGTTGGCGATGCCATGGGCCGATCTGCAAAGGGATTGAAACCAGCCGCCATCCGCCAGATTTTCGGGACCATGGACGACTTCAAAGATGTGCGCCCGATTATGGGAAAGGGAATTAAAAATTACCGCATGCAAGGACTCTATGGCACCCCGACTCAATGTGCCCTGGCGGTCGGTGATGCTTTGCTTAAAAACAAAAAACAGTTTTTGCAGGAGTCAGCGGAAAATTTTCAGCAGTTGGCGAAAGCGGGCCCCGAAGGTTATTTTGGGGTCTACCGCAACCCCTCTACCTGTCTATGGAGGGCCGTGGACCTGCTGGGCGATCTTGAGGAGGGGCAGGCCTCTGAACAGAATTCTTCCACATCCCTGTTTGCTACGTTAGCTGTGCCTCTGGCTTTGTTCCAGGCTAAATGGTCAAAAACTCTGGCTAGACAATGTTTTGAAGCCTGCCTGTTGATGAGCCGAAATCGGTTTGAAGTGGTGGGAACCGTATTAACCGGATTTTTAGTGACCCGGTTTCTGGCTTTACAGCCTGAAGAGAATTTGTTGCCCTCTGTTCGGCAGGATATTTTGCCGGAGGCGGAGGAAATATGTCAGCAGGCGGAAGCGGAGTACCTGCAAAGATTCCCGGAGTCGGAGGACGGGGGCGCAAGGGGCGCGAATGCTTTGAGTGGAGCTCTGAAGGGTTTGGCGAATAAATCCCAGGAACCGGAATTCCTGCATTGGCTCTGCGAATATGCCAACACCTTCACCAGATTGGAAATCCGTCACCCTTCACAAGGATTTGTGTTGACTTTGCTTCCGCTGGCTTTGCATTGTGTACTTCTGCCGCCAGAGTCGGGTTTTGCTTCCACCCTCACTCATTCCCTGAGTTACGGGAGAGAGACGGAAATGTTGGGTGCTTTGGTGGGGGCCTGGGCTGGAGCGCTGTATGGTTTCGATAAAATTCCGCCTGCCTGGAAAAGCGGACTGGTCAACGCCAAGGAAATCCGACTGCGGGCAGAGGCTTTATCGGCCCGGCGCGGGAAAAAAGAGCAAAAACATTTGTTCGATATGGAAGCGGGAATGACCGCAAAGGAGTTTGAAGAAGGTAAACGTTGCCTGACAAAAAAAATAAAAAAATCCTCTCGGACTCAGATGCAATCACTGGACCTCTGGGATGAGGAGGAGTCTTCCGCCCCCTCTAAAGAGGACCGGGCCCAATGGAGAAAATTCCAGAAGGAAAAAACCAAATCGAAACGGGACCGCCGGAAAAACATTCCCTCTCTGGACAATATTTAGCCTTTCCCGGTCGCAAAACCACCGGAAAAACAGGCCATACCCTGGCCCTTCTCAGTCAGGCTAGAAATTCCTAACTAATTGAAAATAAATGTTTAATTTTCCACGTTTGGGGTTATAATAGTAGCATCCAAATTTAGCCTGAGAAGCTGATTGTTATCCAGGGCCTTTTGTTTTTGAAAGGAGATACCGGTGAACATTTTGAAACTTGCAGTTTTATTTATCTTTTGTTTGATGCTACCCACAGGAGTGCTGGCAGACACGAAGGCAACTGAAAAGCCAGCCACGAAACCGGCTACCGAGGCGAAGGTTGAAAAAGCCAAATCCACCACGATGGCTAAGGCGGATACAGCCAAACCTGCGACCCCGGTGAAGCCCGCAAAGATGAAAACAAATAAAGCTGCTGTTCCCGCTAAGAAGGTTGAAAAAGCTAAAAAGGATGCAATAAAAACCGCTGCTCTCGCTAAAAAGGGTGCGAAAAAAACCAAAGCCCCTGCCAAAGCCAAAAAGAAAAAACCAGAAGGTCTGGTTATAGGCAAAAATCTCAAAGTAACGATGCCTCTGGCAGAAGCTATCAAATTGCTCGGCATTCCCGGCTCCATCAGTATCAATCGTGGAACGGAATCCAAACTCGACAGCATTTCCATTGAATATGCCAATCATGGAATCGTTCTGCATTCCCTGAACGGCAAAAGGAAAATTGAGGTTTTGGAAATTCTGCCCCAGTTTAAGGGAAGTTTTGCGGAAGGCATTAAAATTGGCGAAAAGTTTACGGTCCTTATTGAAAAGTACGGGGTGCCTCAGTCAATGAATGCCAGCCTGGCCAAATATCCTGAAAAGGGAATGTATTTTTCGCTCAAGGAAAATGTGCTGGTTGCGGCGCATGTCTTCGCCAAAAACAGCAAAATCCTCAGTCACCAACTCTACAAAAATAAATAGCCCCACTCGGCGTGGCGCCAGCGAGCAGTAGCTTTATTTGACTGAAAAAATTTTTTCTCGGCTCAATCTAGCCCTCGCCCAATTTATCCCTCCAGGGCATGAAGGAAAATAAAGAGATATCACACATGGGAGGCAACTGGGTAAAGCCCAGTCTGCTCTAGTTAACACCCAGAAGGTTTATCACCCCCAGGCCCTCTTTAAAAACGAGGGGTCCATTAGAGTTCTCCAACAAACCTCATCAAGCCGAGTTGACCTATTGCTAGCAGTAAAAAGATATTGCTAGTCGGCCCCACGCCTAGTGGGCTAGAGGATGAGGGCAAATACTGCGTTCCGGGTTAGCTTGAAATTAGATTCTTGGTTGCCGTTTCCTGAATGCCGGGCATTTTCCAGCAATAAGGAGTGGAGCAGTGGATGTTCCGGTGAATTGTTTTGCAGGAGTTGTTGGGCTTTATCTTCCAGCCCATGTTCCAGATAGAACGTAGACAATAAAAGTACAAGCAGGGGTCGTTCTTCTGATGTTTCCAGGGATTCTTCATAAGTGTGCATTAGTTCCTGAATATCATCGGATTCCCTGAGGGCGATTTGCGACCGTACCAGGCAGGCTTTATGGCCGGTTTTTTGAAATCCGGTTTTCCAGATTTTTAACGCCTGCTTTTGTTTGCCGGATTCCAGATAGGCATCGCCCAAGGACAAGTATGCAGGCAGGCATTTTTCAGAGGCCCGGAGAGCCTGCTTGAGTGTGGAAATCGCGGAGTCCCGGTTACTCTCTTGCAAATATTGCTTGCCGAGTTCAAAAAAGAATTGTCCCAGATTGGCTTGTTCCTTTTTCCATTCCTCGTTCTTATCGCGCAACATAGGCAAAACTTTTTTCTGCAAGGGGCATACTTTTCCCCAGTTTTTCTGCTTCACATAAATATCGCGAAGACGCAGTATGGGGCCAGCGGTCCCCGGATTCATCCCTTGTATTTTTTGAAGCAGAGCAATTTCTTTGTTTTGCTGATCGGTCTTTGAATATGTATGCGCCAAGTTATAGAGAACGTGAATGTTTTGTGGTTCGAATGCGAGAGCTTTCTTATAAAAATTTTCTGCCTGGTCGTATTTGTCACTAGCATCCAGGGTTCGACCCATCAGGTTGAGTGCATCGACATGTTCTGGAGACATATCGAGAACTTTTTCAATAAGGGTCTGTGCTTTATCCATTTTTCCGCAGATGAAAAGGTTTTCCCCTTTTTTAAACAGGGCTTCAACTTTGCGGCTCCTTTTTTCGATCCGGTTATTCTTAAAACCAACTTTCCAGCGGGCCAGTGCTTTTTTAAAATTAAAAGTCCAAAACAGGAAAACCGTAACGATCACACCGATTAGGATAGAGCCTAGTAATAGGAGGATGGTTGGTAATTTCAGCGATTGGCTTTGCGTGATGTGAACTACCGCGTCATGGGGGTTCAGAAACGCCGTATAAATGGAGAGTAACGCAAAAACCAGAAAGACGATGATTTGCTTCAATGACACGGTTAATCCTCCTGGGACAGGTTTTTTTTGTCATTGAGGCTAGTGGCCTGGGGGTTCTTTTCCATTTTGCTCAGGCATTGGGTGCAGAATTCTGTGTAGGGAACCACTTCTAGACGGGCTTCGGGAATGGAGGCTTCGCATTTGGTGCAAACTCCATATTCCCCTTCGACAATTTTTTCGATCGCCGCATCAACCTGTTTGAGTTTTTGCCATTCCTGTTCGCCAAGTTCCCCTTCCAGTTGCCGATTGTAGGTGCGTGCGGCATGGTCGCTGATATCGGCTATTTGTCCGTTTTGATTTTCTTTCACGTGATGGTTTGATTTTTCTACGTCCCCCAGCAACTCGGACCGGATGGATTTCAACTGAGAACGAAACTGATTCAATTTTTTTTTATTCATAGGTGCGGGTAAAAATGATAGGGGAATCTCTATTGGCCTACTGCCTTGATAACAGGAACATCACCCCATAGACGTTCGAGGTCATAGTGAAGGCGGGCTTCTTTATGAAAAACATGTACAATTAAATCTCCTAAATCCACTACCACCCAGATTCCTCCCGAATAACCTTCTACAGCCAGGGGTTTATTGCGGTTTTGGTAACACTTGTCAAGGATGCCATCAACAATAGCCTGAACGTGAACCTTGGAGTTTCCACTGCAAATCATGAAAAAATCTGTAAGGTCCGAGCGGTTTCGCAGGTCCAGAATGAGGATGTCAAAAGCCTTTTTATCCTCGGCAGAATCAACGGCTAGCTGCTGAAGAGCGTTCAAGTGTTCTTTCATTCAAACCATATTAAAGGGACTCAGTCCGGTATAATCGATTCTTAATAATATAATGATCAACCGCAGGGGGCAACAAATTTTTGATTTCTTTTCCGGCTTGCACCCTATGCCGGATTCCGCTGGAAGAAATGTCTTGTGGTGGAATGTGATATAACCGTATGGTTTTTCCTGTAGCAGGATTCAAAGTTATCAGCAGTGGGTCGTTATTATTTTCAAGCCGAGTTTTTTTTAGCCCAAGCGTTTGACATAGTTCAACCGGAAGCTCTAATTTTACATCGGGACGTGTGCCAACCAGCACGTGGCAAAGTTTGAATATATCAGCATAGCTTTTCCAAGTATCCATCACCATGAAGGCATCGGCTCCTAGAATCAGAAAAAACTCCCAATCGGGATACCTTTCTTTTAATCGGGATATTGTTTCAATCGTATAGGAAACGCTACCCTTTTCTATCTCCAGCAATTCTATGGATAACGCGGTTTTCTGTTCAAGGGCCAACTCCAGCATGGCGACCCGGTGCTTCGAAGAGGTGGGCTTGTAATGGATCTTGTGCGGGGACTGGCTGACAGGGATAAACAATACTTTTTGCAAATCAAATAGTTGCATTGTCTCTGCGGCAAGGCTCAGATGCCCGTTATGGACGGGGTCAAACGTTCCTCCCAGCAATCCCACTCGTTTTAATTCGCTATTCATGTTCAATAAATCGTTTCACAAACCTCTGTATATCGCAAGGGAGAATGAGTCTTAGGGAACCAATTTCTTTATAACTCTCTATTGCTGACAAGTTTTGGCAGTCAACACTGACAAATTTTGTCATTTTTGGAAATTTTAGGTATAAAAAATTTTCGCCAAAGAAGAAAAATGCATAACATATTATTAAAAAAGAGGTTATAATAATTAATCTCAACTGTTATTCAAAGGCATGAGTTTTGCTGCAGTAATAGGTAATAATTAATATCGTTTATTCCAAGTTTGTTTTGTTAACCATATTAGGAGAAGAAAATGTTATCCAGTTTCAGGCGGGTTCGAGGCGAAAAGGGTTTCACGCTTATTGAATTATTGATTGTTATTGCTATTATCGGTATTTTGGCGGCCATTGCGATTCCCCAATTCAGTGCTTACAAAAACAGGGCTTACCAATCTGACGCCAAAGGTAACCTGCATAACATTTATCTGGCCTGCAAAGCTTACTGGGCGGATAACGTAGGTTCGAATGCTTGTTCGACGACTATTGCCACGGGTACTACTTATGGTTGGGTGGGTTCGACCGGTGTTACAGTTCTCATTCCTGATGGAACGGAAGCAGCTTTTGACGCAACAGCGCAGCACACCTCGGATGCGTCTGATACGATATACACTATGGATCAAAATGGTAATATCACTTAATATTTTTTGTTAATGGAAATTCCCCGCTCCCCGCTTTAAAGGGGGGTGGGGATTTTTTTTAATTGTTTCTCTAATCCCTTGATGGCAGAACTTTATCTAAAGACCCGGACAATTTTTTTTAATCCTTGTCCTCGCTGGTTTTTGCCTGCCTGACCCTGGTATTCCTTTACCTTTCGACAAACCTTTTTTTGAGATATTGTTTGGACCGGAATAATTCCGAACCATTACCGGTTTGGTTCCAGAGCAGAGTCCTATTTATATATGACCGATTTATTCGATCACAATTCTCGTCTTTGTTCTCTATTGATCGAACAAAACCGGTTTTTTCGGGAATTCCCTCCGGCAGAAAAGCTTGTCCCGCATCGCAACCTGTTATTGTGTTACCGTCCATTAGGTGATAGTTCCGGGAGCAATCTCCTGAGTCCCGGTAAAGGATCTCAAACGACTTGGAAGTCGTAGAGCAATTTCTGGAGGCAACCCTTTAAATGTATAAAGAAAAGGTGATTTCCGTTGTGGTTCCGGCTCACAATGAACAAAAGTTGATACAGAAGGTCCTTCAGGACCGCCCTCACTGGATCGATCAGATTTTTGTCATCGACGATTATAGCCAGGATGCCACATCCGATAAGGTGCGGGAAAGGATGGAAACCGACTCCCGAATTGTTTTGATCCGCCACGAAGAAAACCGGGGCGTGGGGGCGGCGATATGCACCGGCTACAAGGCGAGCCTGGATAATGATGTCGATATCGCGGTGGTCATGGCCGGGGACGCTCAGATGGACCCTGCAGATCTTGAAAACCTCATCCGGCCTGTGGCCCTGGAAGGGGTAGATTATGCCAAGGGCAATCGCCTGTTTCAGGGTAAAGCCTGGGATATCATTCCCCGTCACTGGTATATCGGCAACAGCATTTTGTCTTTGCTGACCAAGATCGTCAGCGGTTACTGGCATGTTGCCGATACCCAGTGCGGGTACACAGCGATATCAAAAAGGGCGCTGGAATTGGTGGATCTCGAAAACGTCTATTCCCGATATGGTATGCCCAACGACCTGCTGGTTAAATTAAACATTGCCGATTGTACGGTGCGCGATGTCCCTGTGCGCCCTGTTTATAATATTGGAGAGGTCTCCGAGATACGTATAACACGGGTGGTCATCACCATCTCAAGATTACTGATCTGCTGTTTTTTCAGTCGGCTTGTTGAGAAATACGTGATCCGCGACTTTCACCCGCTGGTCTTTTTCTATACCCTGGGTCTGATCGCGTTTCCAGCCGGTGCGCTTACGGGATTTTATTTGTTCCTGTATCGAATTTTTTCCGGGCCGGTTTCCGCTACCAGCGCGGTGTTTTCAGTTTTTCTGGTGCTAACCGGTTTGCAGTTTCTGCTTTTTGCCATGTGGTTTGATATGGAAAATAACAAGCATCTCAAGGGCTGAAGGAGCATGAATCCGCCATACTTTTCCTTCTCTATATTGGTTTTCCTTTTAGCGGGCGGGTATTTTTTCATTTCAGGAATGCAAAATGAAGAATGACTTCCTGTCCCGAAATGGGGGCCTTCTACTGGCAGCCTGTTTTCTCCTGTTTGTTTTCACCCTGTTCTTCTTCCCGGTTCTGTTTGAAGGAAGCACTTTCTTTTTTCGCGACATCCACCATTTTGCCTATCCCATGAAACTCTACCTCGCTCGGACATGGGCGATGGGAGAGTGGCCATTCTGGTATCCCTACCTGTTTCAGGGCATGCCTTTTTTGTCCCTGATGCATCCGGGTGTGTTCTATCCCCCTTCGGTTTTGTTTTTACTGAATGACTTTTTATTCGCCTTCCATGCCTACTTCCTGTTTCACCACCTGGTCCTGATGGGGTCGGTCTATGCCCTTTGCCGGTATTGGGGCAGATCGATTCCTGCAGCTCTCTGTGCGTCATTGACCGCCCTGCTGGGAGGATATTTTTTGTCGCTGGCTTCCGTATATAACCAGTTCCAGTCGGCCATCTGGTTGCCGTTAATTCTTTTGATGTGGCAAAAGTTCATGGTTAACGGTGGGCTGAAATATTTCTGTAGCGCTGTGGTTTTTCTGGCTTTTCAGATTTTAGGCGGTGGGCCGGAAAATGCGATTTTTTCTGTCCTGCTGATTTATGCCCATTCGCTTTATCTGGCGAAAGAAGAGGAGCGGTTACAAGGATTCAGAAAAAAAACCCTGGCTATGCTGGCGCTTGGAGTGGCTTCGCTGGCTCTTTCGGCCATACAATGGGTACCCACTTATCACTTTCTTCAGGAATTAACGCGCGGCAGCGGGCTCAACTATGTAGCCAGTACCCGCTATTCGTTAATGCCTGGTGCTTTGCTCGATCTGTTCTTGCCCGAGAACTTCACACGTTTTCTCGAACAGGTTAGAGAACAATTAGATTATATGGATTATTTTGTGCACAGCTTTTATATGGGTCTTGTGCCGATGTTTGTTTTGTTTGGTTGCCTGCTGGTTGGCAGGGAACAAAAAGCCATCCGGTTCTGGTTGGTGGTTTTCGGTGTGGGAATATTTTTTGCCTTGGGTATGTTCAACCCACTCTATGCGCTGTTTCATGAATGGGTGCCCCTATTCGATATGTTCCGCTACCCGCAAAAATTCTTTTTCTTTTGTGCTTATGCTCTGGTGTTTCTGTCTGCCTGGGGTCTCGACCGGTTTGTCACCGTTGTTACTCATGAAAAAACGGCAATGAAAAAACTCCTGCTTGCTCTGCTGGCTACTGCGATGGTGGTCGCGGGAATGTTTGGGACCCATGTCGACCGGGCTGGACTGGAAAGTCTGATGATTTTACTGCTACTGGCATTCGGTATTTTTGCCCTGCATTTAAAAAAAATAAATCGGTTGGGGTTCTTCAGCCTTCTCCTGCTTTTAATGGTGATGGACTTGATGGGCAAAAACGCCATGCTGATTCCTCTGATCGATCGGGAGTTCTATACGGAACCCCCACCCCTCGCCAAACACCTGGGGGGAACCGCCGACTCGTTTCGCGTTTATAGCGGAATGCTGCTTGA
>CATMOP010000053.1 GCA_950072225.1 uncultured Nitrospina sp. | reverse complement strand
GGAAACGGGGCTGAAAGTTTCACAAAGATTACGTCAAAAAAATATCGAAACCTTACATCTTTTGAACCTGGGCATGTTTCACAGTTCCCAAAAAAATATGAGGAGGCAGAGGAATGTTTAGAACAGGCACACCAACTGGCCTCTACCTTGAAAGATGCCCAAACCGAAGGGAAAATCCTTAACGAAATAGCAAAGTTGTATCTGACCAAAGACAAAACCGAGGAAACCATCGATATACTTTTGAAAATAAGGAAGCTGTGCCAGGAAAATAAAATTGAGGTGGACGAGGAACTCAGTTTGATGAAATTGGGCCAGGCTTACGAGAAAAAGGGTGAGTTTAATAATGCCATCCAAATAATGAAAGAAGGGAAAAGGAAAGCAAAAGAAGCAGGGAACGGACCCTGCATGGGAACCCTTCTCAAGCATCTCGGATTTTGTCTGGGTGGAGTCAAGAATTTGTCCAACGCGGAGGATTATATGGAAGCAAGCCTTTTATTGGCCCGTGGCTTGGGGAAAAGAAAAGATGAGCTGGAAATTCTTTTGCGGTATGGAGAAATTTATGCACAGTCCAAAGATATGGAACGAGCCTTAAACCTGCTTGAGAAAGGACTTGAATTGGCTGAAAAATACCACGATAACAGGTATGAAGGACTGTTTCGGGTGCAAATGGGTGACACTTATACCCACATGCAGGCAAAACAAAATGCTGCGGAAAATTATATGAAAGCCCTGGATCCGCTTAAAAAAGCCAAGGAAACACTTCTGGTCGATGAAATCAACCTGAAGTTGAGCCAGCCCTTTGAACTGGCTGAAGACAATGAAGAGTCTTTTGAATCAAGAAGAGTCATCGAACCTATCAAAAAGCCCAGCCGAGGCAAAGGGCTGGTTCTGGTGCGATCCAAAACCGATGAATTTATTCAGCATGGAAACAAAAATATGATTTCTGGCTACATAGGAAGCATTGAGGAAATCTTCAAAACATACCAATTGGATATCAAGGAAACAACGACCCGTGAAAGCCTTCTGGGAATGTTGGGAACGCTTCGCGAAAACAACCATCACGCCTGTGCCACTATCTTAAAAAATAAATTCAGCTTGTAATCCACATGATCGGCGAACCGCCACCAGCGTAATACCTCTTCGGGGCATGCGTGGTATTCAACCATTGCCTTCATGCCCGGAACGGGTAAAGGCAAATGATGAGCATAACGCACTGGACCCCACTAGCACATGGCTACACCTTGAAAATGCGCATGGGATATCACTTCATTAGCTTTTAGGGGTAGAAGTGGGTTTAATCAATTCCTGATCAAAATAGTTGATGGACATTCCGGCATCAAGAACCAAACCCTGGGCATTGATGCCACTTGCGCGTTTGCTCAACAAAAATACCGCTGCATTGGCCGCCTCCTGAGTGGTCAGACCTTTTTTCCTCAATGTTGCCTTTTCGGCATGCAGGTAGGAATCGATATAGCCGGGTATGCCCGCCGAGGCCGATGTCTTGAGCAGGCCAGGATTGATGGAGTTGAACCGGACTTTTGAAAATGCGCTGAACGATTTTGCCAGGAAACAGAGAGTGGAATCGAGCGCCGCCTTCGCCGGAGCCATGTACCCGTAATTTTCAGCCGCCATCCGTGTAGTGGAAATTGATACGGTAACAACAGAGGCCTGTTGATGGAAGAAGTCCTTAAAAGCATTGGCGAGACTGATCAGGGAATAACAACTGATATCGATAGACTGAAGAAAATCCTTTTTCGGCGTTTCATGAAAGGGTTTCCAGCCCTGGGAATAATTGGCAAAAGCTATGGAGTGGACGAGTCCGTGCAGAACTTCACTGTGTTGCGCTACCTGGGTCTTTAAGCGTTCAATATCTTCCTGTTTTTCTACATCACAGACGCAGACCATTTTACCTGTCAGGAGCTTTTCCAGTGACTTTTTGCGATCTTCAGAGCGGACGCTA
Organism: uncultured Nitrospina sp.; assembly: GCA_950072225.1. Taxonomy (GTDB): domain Bacteria; phylum Nitrospinota; class Nitrospinia; order Nitrospinales; family VA-1; genus LS-NOB. Next base: position 7,617 of record CATMOP010000053.1, on the reverse strand, counting down.
TATATGACCTTTGCGCCTTCTTCTTCCAGCGTTTTCGCAATATGCCAGGCAACACTTTTCCTGTTTGCCACTCCAGTCACGAGGAAATTTTTGTTTTCGAGATCGAGAAAACTCATTTTCTGTTCGCCTTATAAAGCCATTACCCCTTCGGGGCATGCGTGATGTCCTCTTCATTAGTCCTCATGCCCCGTGGTATTTTACCTTAACTTTCGTGCCCCGCAGGGGTAGCAAGGGTAAAGGCTAATGAAATATATAACGTGCTCATGCCAGCGGAGGCTCTCCGCTATTTTGTCTCCTCAACCAGCATGGCGGAGAACTCCAGGGTGACTGCGGTTTTACCGTTGACGGTGGCCTTGCCCGTCATGTATGCGGCGGTACTGACCATTTCTTTGAGGGTCACCTCAATCTGCATCGTATCTCCCGGATGAACAGCATGCTTGAGTTTAATGTTATTGACCCGGGTGAGAACCAGGATCTTGCCTTCGTTGGCGATACGTTTTCCCATCATGATTGCACCGGCTTGAAAAATGGATTCAAAGATCAACACCCCCGGCATGATCGGTCTTCCGGGAAAATGCCCCTCAAAAAACGGTTCTTTCGGGTCGATCTTTTTTTCCGCCTTGATGGTATCGTCACTTTCTTCAAGCACCCGGTCGATAAACAGGAAAGGCGGGCGATGGGGAATGTATTGAAGAAAGTCCTGTGACATTTTATAGTCCCCCAGTTACCTCTAACACCGAACCTGTGATGTAAGAAGATTCTTTTGAGGCGAGAAACAGCACCGGGTAGGTTACATCCTCCGGGGTTCCAAAGCGTTTCAGGGGAATCTGATCCTTATAGAATTTTTTCTGCTCTTCCGGCAGATCGCCAATGAAATCGGTATCGATGAAACCTGGCGAAACACAATTAACGGTAATCTTGCGGCTCGCTACCTCCTTGGACAGGGATCGTGTGAATGCCACCTGACCCGCTTTTGACGCAGCATAATTGGCCTGGCCTGCAAATCCGAACTTGCCCACCGGAGATGTTAAAGTGATGATTCTTCCATATCTCTGGCGCATCATGGACTGCACCGCCAGCTTGCACAAATTGAAGGTTCCTGTCAGATTGGTGTTGATGACCCGGTTCCAGTCCTCCGCCTTCATCATGCCGACAATGGAATCGGAACGAATGCCTGAACTGACAACAAGAATCTGGAAGTTGTCGTATTTCTTTTCAATTTCTTTATAAAACTTTTCAACCGCCTCATAATCGGCAACATCGAACTTATGAATGTCGAGAAAGTCTGCGTGGTCGGCATTGGCGTGTTTAAATTTTTCCGCTGCCTCATCATTACCCAGATAAGTGGCGATGACTTTTGCTCCGGCTTTGAGGAACGCCTCTGAGATGGCCCGACCTATACCACGCGTACCGCCCGTGACCAGAGCCGTTTGCCCTGTAAAATCGAATTCCATGGTTATTGAGTTTCAGGAGAGAGGAAAGGGGTCATTTGCCTTCAGGCTGATGCGGTCACCAGGCTCGGGCTCAACTGCCGGAGGAATTTATCCGTTTCGTTGGCGACAATGACTCCGTAGTTTGCCGCTCCCAGCCAGCCAGACATAATAATTCCTACCGATCCGGCATGGAACAGACCATTAATCTGTTTAGGAAGGTCTCGGCTTATTTTAAGACCCTCAAACTTGGTTCCAAACGAAGTGCCCGAAGGGTGCAGGGTGTAGCGCTTGAAAGTTTTTGGTGTTGAGGCTTCCACATGATCCACTTTCCTGCGAATGTCAGGAACATATTTTTCCAGCGCATCGAGAGTGCTTTGCTCCAAGTCATGCTTGTCTTTCTTATATTGAGGTTCGCTCAGGTTAGCCCAGTCCTGATACCGGGCGTTGGTCGAAGAAACGATGGAATAACGATTGGTTCCCGGGCGGATCTCCGGGTAATAAAACGAAAAGGTGCGGCTGGTGACATCTTTGCTCAATATTTTATCCGTACAGTATTCATCCGCCACGGAGGAAAACAGCAGGTCGCCTACATGCGGCACGGTTTCCCCTCTTTTGATTCCCATATAAACCTGGCAACTGGAATTATTGAGCCTGACTTTTTTGACCTCTTTGATAAACTCAGGATCAAAATGTTCCTCGCCTGTCAGTTGTTCGATGGTAGTCAATAAATTCGAATTGGAAAGGACGGACTTGCACACAATATCCTGCCCGTTGATGCGAACCCCCTGCACCGTTTTATCTTCCACATAAATTTTTTCGACCATGCAGTGAGTACGAATATCCACACCGTTTCGCAATAGCTCCTTCTTCATTTCCTTAATCAGGTGATCGGTGCCACCCTGATAGGTAAAAACCCCCTTGTCCATGAAGTTGGAAAAAACAATACCGTAAGTCAGTGCCGGATCATCCAAGGTGGAACCATTGGCATAGGTAATCGGTTCCATGAGAAAACGCCAGACATCGGTGCGACCCGGAAAAAATTTCTCAAAAAGGTCGCGGGTGGTCATGACCAGATCATCATAAAAATTCATGGCCCGTGCGGTTACAAAGAACTCATCGATCACTTCTTTCAGGATACCGAAACGCTCACGCAGGATATGCGTAAAGTCTATCTTGTCGAAAGTAGTATTGATGGAAAACTGCGGGTTGTCGAAACGAATATTTTTAAGCTGGATCACCCGTTTGGAAATGTCCTGGTTCCAGTATTTTCGCAAGGTTTTGATCATCCCGCAGGGGAACCCGTGCAGGGAGATATCCATGATATGCCCGCCCTTGCGTTTGAACCAGGTGGCCAAGCCCCCCATATTGTAATGATGCTCAGCCAGCAAAACCTTATGCCCCATTTTTGCCAGAAGATTGGCAGACGTCATTCCCGCCAGACCGCTGCCAATCACAATTGTATCGTAGGCAGACAAAACACCCTTTAACCAGTCTCTCGATGGTTTACTCATTGATTCTCAAACGATAAATTTTTTAATAGGCCTGTCATCGTAAAAGATGCAGGTTGGCCATGGATATTCCGCTTAATGTGGCCCCAACAATTCCTAAAAACCCCTGATCTGTCCCGCAAATATACAGGTTTTTAACAGGGGTTTTGCCATTTTTAATTTTCTGTGGAGACCCATAAACAGCCCCGTTAATATGGCCTGTATATTTTTTAATGGTCTTAGGCGTAAACGAGTCTAAAAATACCACATTATCGCGAAAATCGGGGAAAAATGTAAATAAAGCATCCAATGCTTTGGCTCTGCATTCCTTCTTAGCGGCGATATAATCCTTTCTCGGCAGGCTGTCCCATTTTCCGAAATGGGCAAGGTTGGTCAAGCGAATCAACCCTTCCTCAAGCGGTTCCGGGTATTGAAAATTATTGCTGCAACACAACACTCCACTGGAAATATCGATCAAATCGACCGGTACTTTATAATCGAAGCGTGGCTGGGTGGAAAAAAATACAATGCTTTTATCGTAACCCAGGTCACGTGGCTCCCGGTCCACCACAAAAAGGGATTCCATAAACGAAACCTGGCCCCTCTCGCACGCATCAGTTTCGGGAACCTCCGGCTGGCAACAGTTAAGCGTTTCCACATAGCCCATGGAAGAAAGTACTGCTTCAGTTGCTAATTCTTCCTCATTTTCAAGGGTCACCGAACCCACCGTTCCCTGCTTTGCGTTGATGGTTTTAACCCCGTTCCCCATCTTCAATTCACCGCCCAGAACCTTGAACTTCTCGGCCAGGAGATTGAGGATGAAAGGCATTCCCCCCTGAGGCTTGGAGAATCCCTCCATAAAAATGGCATTGAACATGACGACAAATTGATAAAAATCCATGTCCCCTTCACGCGCATTGCCGTAATACATCAAAGGACAAAGCAGCATATCGATCAACAGCGGATCGCTGATAAAAGACTCCAAAACCGGCCGGGACAAAAGACGGTCGCCATCGTCAAGGTTCAACGCGTCATAAGTCAGGATCTTTTCCACCAGCTTGTTGAATCCGTCAATCTGATCGGGAAATTTTTCGGCCACCTCCTGCCGCATAAACTCAAAGTCGTTGGTAAAACGAAGGGATCTCTCAGGAAAACGTATTTCCGACATATCCTGTTGGCACAGGCGGAAGTCATCATGGCTGAAACGCAATTGTTTAAGTAACTTTCCCAGTGGGGATGAACGGACTCCTTTGGGGGTATAATTGGTCATGGCGTGGAGTCCAACATCGAATATACGGTTTTTCCTTACATAAAAGGAGTTCAGGCCGCCAATTTCGACATGCTTTTCGACAATACATACCTTTTTATCGAACATGGCCAGACGAATGCCTGCGGCCAATCCCGATAAACCCGCACCTATAATAATCGTGTCGTAACGCATATCCCAATTATACCACTACCACCAGGCGCCAGCGTAACGCTGGACTCGTTGTCCCGGCTTAATTAAATTTAGTGGGATGTTTAAGAGGATTGCAGTCAAAAAAGGGGGGAGGAAACCTAACTGGCCAGCTGTCGGTCTTTTAATAACGGGGTGAGATAAGAAACACAACCGGCCAGCGTTGCCAGATGTTCGTAATCCTTTTCCGGCACTTCAATGTTAAAGCGCTTACGAAGCTCCATGACGATATCGAGAAAATCCATGGAATCCAGATCAATCTGGTCCCTCAATTTGGTGTTGTCATCAATGGAACTGATATCCTCATCCGGGGCAATATCGGCAAGGATACTAAGAATAATCTGGCGCACATCTTCCATAGTCATTACTCGTCTCCAAAATCCACTTTAACCCTGATTTTAGTAGAAGATAGGGCAGATTTCAACCCTAATTTTCCACTAGGCGTGGGGCCAGCGGGCAAAAACTTTCTCTGGCGATCAGGAGGCCCCGTCGGCTTGAGAAGTGCTTGCTGATTTCCCCCACAGGAGTGGGCGGAGAGCCTCCGCTGGCAAATTGCCATGGTCCATAAAGCTTAAAGACCAATTGGGCGCAGTAAAAAGCTATTGCAAGTTCCCAGCAGAGGGACTGCGGACTATCAGGACAGAGTTAATGCCGAACATGCCGAAGGAATTGTTCATGATGTAATCTACGGAGGGAAGTTTTTCCGGTTTGTTAGCCACGAGGTTATTCAAGGCGCATTCCGGATCGAGATCGTCCAGGTTGATAGTGGGGTGGACTATGAGGTCATCGAATGCTGGCAGGTTGCCGGAAAGTTCCAGCGTGCCTGCCGCACCCATGGTATGACCGATGAAACTTTTTGTATTATTGATCCGCACTTTGCAGTTATCGCCGAACACTTCGCGCAGGGCCTTGGCTTCCTGGATGTCTCCCATTTGCGTTGCCGTTGCGTGCGCGTTGAGGATATCGATGTCGCCCGGCTCGAGTCCGGCCCTCTCCAGCGCCAGACGTATGCACTGGGCCTGCCTGCCCGGGTCGGGCAGAATAAAATCAATCGCATCAGAGTTCATGGAATACCCCACGATCTCTCCGTAAATTTTCGCCCCGCGCTTTTTAGCGTCAGGAAGCCGTTCCAGGGTATAGACGCACCCTCCTTCTGAGCAAACAATTCCGTTACGGTTTTTATCAAAGGGCCGGCTGGCTTTAGCGGGGTCTTCATGCGTGGCCAGGGCGCCTTCGCTTTTAAAGCTGGCAAATATACCGAAGGTATGAATACTCTCGGACACCCCTCCCGCCAAAGCGAGATCGACCTCACCCAGCCGCAACATCTGCAGGCCCTGAATGACTCCCAAATTTCCCGCCGCGCAGGCCGCTCCGATGGTGTAATGCGGCCCGGTGATTTTCATGTTCACGGTCACTTCTCCCGCCGGGTTGTTGGAAACTGTACGGGGATTATGATGGTGCGACCAGAACTTTACGTCGTAACCATATTGGCTGATGTTGTAGACCTCGTTTTCGGTCTCGACATTGCCATGCTCGGTCACTCCCAGATAGACGCCCACTCTGGAGCGGTCGATCGTTTCCAAGTCTATTCCGGAATCGGCAAAGGCTTCGCGCGAGCAGTAAATGGCCACGGACCCGGCTCGGGTGCCGCGGCGGCGTTCCTTTTTCTTCTGGTATTTCAGTTCATCAAAATCACAGACCCCGGCCAGGACCTTTCCCATGTACCGGGTTTCGAAGTGTTGTACTCCCGAAACCCCGTTTAACAGGTTTTGGCGAAACTCCTTCAGGTTGTTGCCATTGGGGGAGGTCAAGCCTATCCCGGTGATTACGACACGTTGATTAGGGTCTATCATTTTTTACCAATAAGGCCACTGCATAAGCGGAGATACCTTCTTCCCGTCCGGCAAAACCAAGCCTTTCAGTTGTGGTGGCCTTGATATTAATCTGGTCTGCTTCCACATCGAGTATCGCGGCAATATTTTTTTTCATTTCCGGAATATAGGGAGCGAGCTTCGGTTTTTGGGCAACGATCACCGAATCGGCATTAGCAAGTTTAAAACCTTTACACATGCGCATGACCTCTTTGAGCAGGTGCAGGCTGGAGATGCCCTTCCACTTCGGATCGGTGTCCGGGAAATGCTTACCGATATCTCCAGCACCCACTGCTCCCAGCAAGGCATCGCACAAAGCATGCACCAGAACATCAGCATCCGAGTGCCCGTCCAGTCCCATCGAATGGGGAACATCGACCCCGCCCAGAATGAGTTTTCTGCCCTCAACCAGACGGTGCACATCATAACCATTGCCAACGCGAATATCAGGTAAATTCATTTATTCAGTAACCCCCTTGTCAGGGAGGAATAGGGCAAGACCTTATTAAGCCGAGAGAACTTTATGTTCACTAGATTAAGTCATTGCCAGTCGCCGCCGGCCGCTTGGTCGGGGCTAGTGGGTGACAGTAATAAGTTTTGTAGTTTCTTCACGGGCCCAGCGGTCGGCATCCAGAACATCCTGTAATTCTTGCAGGGGAACCGGGCTGTGATTTTGCATAACCATGCGAATGATCTCTGAGATATCCTTATAGGGGATCAGTTCATCGAGGAACGCCTGCACCGCAATTTCATTAGCGGCATTGAGTACCGCCGGCATAGTCTGGCCCATTTCCATAGCATCCATGGCCAGTTGCAGGCAAGGAAACCTTTCAAAATCGGGGGCCTCAAAAGTAAGGTTTCCCATCGAGGCCAGATCCAAAGAAGGCAGTTCACATGCAAACCTGTCCGGATAAGTCAGCGCGTAGGCAATGGGAACCCGCATATCCGGAATCCCCAACTGCGCAATGATGGATGTATCAACAAACTCGATCATCGAATGAATGATACTCTGCGCGTGAACGATGATCTCGACCTTCGTATCCACACCGAACAACCATTTGGCTTCTATATACTCCAGGCCCTTGTTCATCATGGTGGAAGAGTCGATGGTGATTTTGGCTCCCATACTCCAGTTGGGGTGGTTGAGTGCTTCTTTTACCGTCACGTTTTCCATCTGCTTGCGGGTAAAAGTCCTGAAAGGCCCGCCGGACGCGGTCAGGATAATTTTCTTGATACGTGTAGTCTTTTCCCCGTTTAAAACCTGAAAAATCGCGCTGTGTTCGCTGTCAATAGGGATGATGCGGGTATGGGTGCGTTCCGCTTCTTCAAGAACCAGTTCCCCCGCTATGACGAGCGTTTCCTTATTGGCA
>CATMOP010000052.1 GCA_950072225.1 uncultured Nitrospina sp. | reverse complement strand
AAAACCAGATTCGCACATCGAAAGAAAAATAACCACTAGGCGTGGAGCCAGCGTGCCATTGCTTTCTCTGGTGAGCAACCATTTTTCTCGGCTTAACAAATCATTGATATCTGCCTCCCCTGCATATTGCATGAGAAATTGTAAATCACCCCAGTACTCCATGCGGGGTACCACGCAGGCACCTAGTGGTCTATCGATCAAGAATGAAGGTGACCGGCCCATCATTCACCAGTTCTACCTGCATATCTGACCCAAACTGGCCATGGGCAACAGTTAACCCTGACTCGGAAACTTTCTCGATAAATTGGCGGTAAAGGGTTTCCGCCTCTTGCGGCTTGGCGGCTTTGTCGAAACTCGGACGTCGCCCTTTGGCGCAATCCCCGGCCAGGGTGAACTGGGAAACCACCAGCACCTCCCCGGAAATATCGAGGCAGGAAAGATTCATCTTTCCCTGGTCATCCGGGAAAATTCTCAGGTTCAAGGCCTTGTCGGCGAGAACCTGCACCTTATCAGGATTATCCTGCTTTTCCGCGCCAAATAAAATCAGCAGACCTTTGGAAATATCGGCAACAGTCCTGCCATTGACAGACACCGAAGCACGCGCCACTCTTTGCAGAACCAGTTTCATGGCAGGTCAGCGTGCACGAAAAAAACGGGTATCAGAGCCATCCGTCCCTATTCGAACTTTCACCTCGGCAAAACATTTCGGGCAATGCCCCTCATATGCATTGCCCTCTTTATTTATATAAACACGTCGATAAGTATTGCAACACTCAAACATAATGCCGAGAAATTTTTTTTTGGTTTCTTTCACTATTCCCTCAACATCTGAACTAGAATCCTTCTACTTCAAACTGACCGGACTTCACCATCACCGTATCTTATCCAATGCGCGGACCTTGTATTCGATGAAAGTTTTGTGGGGAATGCGCAGGGCTTTGGTAATCCGCCTGATTTCTTCCGCTTCTCCATGAACCATCTCTCCATCCGCGATAGCAACTTCAAAAAGGCATTCCATCAAATGGATGCGGTCGTTGTAGGAAGAGACACGATTCAATTCAGAAACCACTTCATAAAAGTCAAAACCTTGGCGTGCTTGTTCCTCCACCACTTCAAACAATAGAGTCAATTCTTTTCCTTTTAAAGAAAACTGCTCGGTTAGGCAACGTTTCAAAGCCTTTTTCTCTGCCGGATCAAAATGGTCATCCACATGGGCAATTGCCGCCATCAGCGTTCCCACAAGGCAAATAAAATAAAGCCGCTCCTCGGGCAAGTTGGTAGATACTTGAGAATGCGAGCTTTTCAGTTCAATTTTTTTCAGCACATGGCGTTTAAAATATTTTTCCATATCAGGGTCCGGGTCCCGCGCATGCTTGAAAATAGTCCTTTGCAAAAAATTTCTTATTCGCCCAAGAGATCTTTTTGTATGAGAAGATTTTTTCAACCATTCAGAGAACTGGTCGACCAATTCCCTTTCATCACTCTTCATTCTTTTATGCGCCTCGACCATGGTCTCCAAAGCATCCATGATTTCTTTCTTCTCCCGCGGGGAAGACAATTCCGCGATCATCTGGCGATATAATTCATCCTTTTCCTTTGTTGAAACTGGAGAGAAAAGATACGGCTTTAATTCATCCAATTCATGTTTTTCCAAATCAAATTTTCTAAAAAAGGATTTGAGAATATTAAACTCTGATTGTGAGACCTCTCCATCTGCCCAAGCAACCGTGGTGAGCACTTTAAGAAAAGTCATTTTTTTAAACTGTGACATAGCGTTTTCCTCAATCGAAGCGATTCAACCAAACCCGGCTTCTTCCCGGAGTTGGCGATAAGGCGAAGAGATCCAGAAATCCATCCTGATTGATGTCGGCAAAGGCCATTTCCCGAAAAAACCGGAAGCGCGGAAGACGTCTGCGGGTTTCATCAGTAAAATCCCATCGGCCCCTGCCCTGTAAATAATAAACTCCCTTTGAGGTCAAGATCAAGGCATCTGGTTTGGTGTTACCATTTGCGTCCAAAAGGTAAGCTTTGTAAGAAGGAAGGCGGGGAAGCATTTTATGTGACCGTTTTTTAAAATGTCCGCCTCCTGTATTTTCAAGAAAATATGCGGTTTCCCCAGGATAAGCCCTGTAATGTTTGTCGATCACTCGGTTGACAACCAGAAGGTCATTGTCTCCATCTTGGTCAAAATCAGCCCAGTCGGCATGTTGGCTATCATCAAGAATACGGGGGATATGGGACGCAGTGCGGTCTGTGAACTTTCCTACTCCGTTATTTATCAGCAGCCGATTTTGACCTTTAGCGTAAACCAGAAAAACATCCACCACTCCATCGTCATCAAAATCAGCAAAAGAGGCATCTCGAATTCCCGCAGGAAGACGAGGCAAAAGCAAAGCCGTCAAGTCCTCCAACCTTCCAGCACCATCATTAATGAGCACGCGGGTTTGATAGCTGGAGGGTTTTCCATTCGCATCCAGAACCATTTGACCAAAATAAAAAAGGTCTTTGTCTCCATCCTGATCCAGATCAATAGAAATCACCTTATCTATTCCAGGCCGAAGTGAGTAAGAGCCTCCTTTATCCTTGGCGTAAAAATAACTTTTCTTATTATTAAAAAGAATTTGGGTGGATACCCTGCCCGATTTTTCCATTACCAGAATCAGGTCATCACCTCCATCACGATTCAGATCCGCTGCAGTGAGAGAAAGGATCGGGGCCTTCAATTCCTCTATCCACCGCCCCGGACTTTTCCATTGAAAACCTTTTTTTCCATGATTGATGAAAATCTGTAACTGGGGTTTTCCGGGCGCTGCCTCATTCAAGACTACTAAATCCGGCAATGCATCCTGATCCGCACGGAAGAAAATGGCCTGTCTGTGGGAGGAACTTTGCTTAGGAAGCAATGTTTCATCGCGAAAACGCTGGCTGGCAGGATTATCCGCAACATGGGGTTGGGAGGAGCCACATCCATTAAGAAATACAATTACAAGCAGTGCTTGCCACAAAAATTCAATCAAACAGGGATTTGGGCAATGCCTCTTGTGATAAATCGATTTGCAAGCCTTCATAGGCGGCTATGCTTTGTGGAAAAAGTTGGCGGGATTCTGTTTCAATTTGCTTGATAGTTTCGTCATTGTGCGAGGGATCGTGATGAAATAAAACCAGTTTTTCAACATTTGCCGATATTGCAACTTTGACCCCTTCCCTCATAGTGCTATGCCCCCAACCTTTTCGGGAGAACTGGCCATTGCGGCCATAATATTCATCTTCCGTATACTGGGAGTCATAAACCAGGAGATCGACATCCTTGCAAAGTTCAATCAAGTTTGTATTTGGCCTGTCCTCATAATGCTCACAATCAGTGGAAAAAACTAATACCTTTCCTTCATGCTCAATCCGGTAAGCATAACACCCATTCGGATGGTGTAAAGGAGCAAAAGTTACCTTGTAATTGTCTCCTTCAATCACTTCCCCAGGTTTAACATCATGATAGGTCATTTGGCAACCAAACAAGTCAGTCTTGACCGGGAAACAAGGAGGCGTCATCTGCTGGTTCAGAACTTCTTCAATGGTCGTCGGCAAGCTGGTGCCCCCAAAAATCCGGAACTCATTGCCGGGAACAAAAAAAGGCGCAAAAAAAGGAAATCCTTGTATATGGTCCCAATGAACATGGCTGAACAAGATAGTCCCTTTTATAGGTGTCTCCTTCATAAGCGCCAGGCCAAGACTTCGGACGCCCGTTCCCGTATCAATGATAATCAATTCATCACCGCAACGGATCTCAACACAGGTGGTATTGCCCCCGACACCTGCCGTTTCCTGATTTCCGGAAGGAATACTTCCTCTAACCCCCCAAAATTTTATCTTCAAGCCATTAGCCATAATTTTGTTTTTCAGGAATCAGAGTCATTAATAATTCTCAAGGCCAAGAAAAAAAGCCAAAAAAACTCTTTTAAATAAAATAAGAGGAGGCATTATAAACAATCCACCAGAGGGTAACAATAGATTCCTATAAAAAAAAACACTTAAAAAAAATTTACATGCTGTTTGAAAAATCATAGCGTTGATCCAAACTTTTTATAGATGTTATCTGCTCATCCTCCTTTAAATAGCCCTTCACCAATTCCATTTCCAATGAACTTAAAGTTTCTGGTTTCCATAATCCGGGAAAGGCCTTTTGGAATCCTTTTGCAAAACAATGGGCCACTGCTCCCCATTCTGGTTTTACTGACAACACTTTCTTCAAGCTTAATATTCCCGAAGTCAATGCTTTGAGCCCTTGGGCTTTTTCAGATTCCGAGGAATAACGCAACAAGCTATGGGCCAGTTCCGGATCCCAGTCCAATAAGATTGAGCCATGCTGTAAAAAAGCCCCATTTAACCGGCGTTGGGCACTACCGGCCAGTTTTTTCCCTTTTACCGTGATTTCCCAATGATTGGGTGTCGAAAAACAGGCCGGAGAACGCTTATTGCCATCCCCCAGAGATCTTTTGTCTTTTCCGGATATTTCAGGTTTGACAACACCGGCTTTTTCCAGAGAAATAATCACCGCTTTCGATACAGCACCAAAAGCTCCGGCCAGGTTTCCAGGAAACCTGGGATGGGGGATGGGAGCAACAAGACTGTAGGTGAGTTCATATTGATGCAACAGAGCCCGCCCACCAGTAAACCGCCGGACGATAGAAATATTTCTTCGCTCACACTGAACCGTATCCACATCCCTTAATTTATTCTGGGAATAACCAATAGAGAGAGTCGGTTTGTCCCAACCATACAATCTCAAAGTGGCAGGGGCCTGCCCTCTGTCGCAGGCAGTGAGAATGGCTCTGTCTATTGCCATGTTCAACTTGCCATCCCCAGGTCCATCTTCGATCAATCTCCAAATATGGTTGTTCATCGCGAAAACTCTATATCCTTCCTATCCAACGATAATTTTTTTGACTCATATAGAATCATCCTATAAACATGAAGTATGAGAGTCAATTCCATAAACAAATCCATTTATTTTCTCGCCTTGGTCCTGACTTGGGGAATTTACAATCCATTGGCCTCCACGGCCTTTGAAAAATTAGGCCCGCTTCGAAAAGAATGTCAGACCACCTGCCATCAAGCGGAACACATCCTGAAGGCAAAGAAAAACAAGTTTACTCAAGCCGAATGCAAAGCCTGCCACACAGGAGAAAAAAGTGTGTTATCTCCTTTTTCAACGCCTAATCCAGCAGGTTTCATCGGCAAAAACAACCTTTTGTTGAAATCCATCATTCAAGCCGTACCCGGTTCCTCATCTAAACAACCCCAGGATAAACCCTCAACCTCCATGACCTTTATTCCTGCCGGAGAATTTGTCATGGGATCAAATGAACGCTGGGATGATGAAGCGCCGGAACACATGTCCGCAACTAACGCATTCTATATAGACCTGAATGAGGTCACCAATGCGGACTATAAAAAATTTGTAAACACCACCCAGAAAACTGCACCTTACCACTGGCCGGAAGGAAATATTCCCAAGGACAAGGAAAACCACCCGGTTGTTTATGTCAGTTGGTTTGATGCGAATGAATACTGCTCCTGGACCGGAAAACGTCTGCCTACGGAACAAGAATGGGAAAAAGCGGCACGAGGTGAAGTAGGCCTCATATATCCATGGGGAAATGAGTGGTCCCTGGACAAATCCAATAATCCCTACAAACATTCCACCGGCACAGAGCCTGTTGGTTCCTACCCGGAGGGGCGCAGTCCCTATGGTCTCTACGACATCTCCGGAAATGTATGGGAATGGGTGGACAGCTACTATTTACCACATCCGGGAAACCCCGTCACGCGTGCGGAATATGGCAAAGACAAAAGGGTGTTGAAAGGCGGATCCTGGTTCGACTGCCTTTCTTATGGTTGCGGATTGAGCGCCCCAACCTTCAACCGAAGTTTTTTCACCCCAGAGGTGAAAAACAACAGCTTCGGGTTTCGTTGTGCAAAAACGAAAAGTCCCTGACTCTTGCCCAGAACCAACCTCAGGCTTGACGCAGGCACACTTATCCTTAAAATGATTGTGGGGCACTCACATCTTTCTCAAACTTGTTGGTTAGACCATGGAATCACACAGGCCGGATCAGAAAAAAGCAGGGAAGCCTCAAATCCCTCCTCTTCCCGAAAAGGAAAGCGGTGTCCAAATCAGCCTCGTCCGAAAAATAATTATTGGACTTTTAATTGTAGGGTACTGGGTGTTTTTTTACTGGTTCCGGGAACCTTAACAGAAGAAGCCCCAAACTGTTTTTTGTTAAGGGCTTCATTGCCCGCCAACAGATCAAACTGCTTTTCTGCTTTCCTCAGAACCAACAAGCTCTCCCCTCTCCGTGGAAATAATAGGACAGAGTCTGGATTCCTTTCCAACGGGATGGCAGGTTCAGCGGTGTGCAGAGATTCGGGTTTGGTTTCAATGAGGGGTGGTGGCAATTTCCCGAATGCGGAACGGGTGGAATTGTAAACCAGATACTTTGTGTCCCGGGAATATCCCGCCTTGGGGTCCAGCCGGTCCTTGATTTCTCCGGCAGACGGCTCCGGAGGAATGACCACCAGATGCGTGGCATAGTCTACGTCAATCGCGGGTTTCATTTCTTTTTCGAAAACATAAATATTGTAACCCCTGCCAGCAAAGATCAAAGGTCTGTCTTGCACTTTAACCGTTTTTCTTATCCGATCCGAAGACTTGTCCGGACCCTTTTTAATTGTAATAGCATAATGTTCCGGATCAATCTTCTCATACCTTTTGATAGACTGATATGCGACATCCGCTTTAAACTCAGGAAGCCGCCCTAATTGAGACCGCAAGCTCGCGCTCTTTTTTAGCTTGGCATAAACTCCGGCGATGAATTTATTTGTGCCCTCCCCGAGGTCATCCGTATCGACAGTTTGCAATTGAGCGTCTGGATCCAGAGGAAAATCCAATTCCAACTGAGAATGCAGAGTGATCTTTACCTGCGGTCCAGAATCAAAACCTTCCATCACAAATTCACCTTGCAGCTTTTCCCCGCAGCCTGAAACTAAAAGACTAAAAAAAACCAGGGTGCTTAAATAAGGTCGTTTTTTTAATAATGAGGTCATAATTTATCATCGACTACAAATGCTAACGACTTGAAAGAATATCAAATTTTAGGCCCTTCTGCCCTTGTCCGGATCAGCGATTCAAGTTTCCCCACAACCCCCACCCAATAGTAGATCCAATAATATTATAAAAATCAATGCTTTACATTAAAATCAAAGACTGTTATGCTTTTCAAATCCAATCAACACAGGTTAAGGAAAAGGAAGGATAATGCTATGAGAAGCGGTTTACGTTCCCTTCTAGAGGTAAGAAACATCAATTTCCTCAAAAAAAAGTTGGAAATAGGCGAAATCACCCCTGAGGAATGTAAAGAGGTCATGAAACGCCTGATTCTGAAAAAATACGACCGCATTAAAAACAGGAGCTTTCGGGCCAGCATTTTAGGGTTTGGTCGCTCTCTGGAAACTAAAATACCCGTTAAATCCTGAATCTCGTTTTACATCTTTCCTACCCGGTTCAACGCCTCGATTCTGTAACAGGTCGCAGAAAAAAATTCAGAAAATCGATCGCCGACTCCAGTAAAAGGTATAATGTCGCCGGTTCGCCAGGCAATACCCCTGTGGGGCATGCGTTATAATTTTCCTCAGCCTTCATGCCCGGCACGGGTAAAGGCAAATGCAAGTTACCACGCGCCTGGTGGAAATTACGCAAGAACTTATTACACCCCTCCTACCCCATTCTACCCCATGCGGGGCATGAAACTTAATGAAGAGGATATAACTGGGACATGAAGACAAATGAAGGGGATATAACTGGGGCATTAGGGTAGTGGAAGCTTTACGGTTATTCGTCGCCATCGCTGTTCCGCCCGAGGTTCTGGAAATCCTCATCGATATTCAAAACCGGTTTAAAAACTTGGGCCTTGATGCAAAATGGGTCAAACCCGAGAATATTCACCTGACTTTGAAGTTTTTAGGCAATACCTCCAAGGCTTCTCAAATAAACCAGGGCTTGGCCAAAGCTATCAGTAACGAGCTTGAATTTACGTTATCCCTGGGTGGGATAAAGGTTTTTCCGGATATAAAAAGGCCGAGGGTGCTTGGGGTTGGGTTGCACTCACCCTGTGAACCTCTGGTTCGGCTCCATAAAGAAGTGGAAGGGAACTTAGTCCCGCTGGGCTTTTCCCCTGAGTCGAGACCATTTTCTCCGCACTGGACTCTGGCAAGAATCAAGTCCGGCAAAAACAAAAAATTACTGGCGCAACAATTAAATTCCATTGGGCATATTGCCTCCTTCAAAATCAAATCAGTCCGGCTGTATCAGAGCCGGTTGACTCCTGAGGGCGCAACGTATACTGTGCTGGAAGAATTCGTATTAAAAGGTGGACCCCTTACCGCAAACTGAAACAAGCAAGGAGACATGATGGGCTCGGGCGACAGAGAAAAAGCACTGGAACTGGCATTCACTCAAATTGAGAAACAATTCGGCAAAGGTTCCATAATGAAACTGGGCCAGGCCGAAAGCCTGAAAGGAATCGGCATCATTTCCACCGGCTCCATTTCTCTGGATCATGCATTAGGTGTAGGTGGGGTTCCAAGAGGCAGAATCATTGAAATCTACGGCCCGGAAGCTTCGGGAAAAACCAGTTTAGCACTCCATATCATTGCGGAAGCGCAAAAAGTGGGAGGCGTCGCGGCATTCATTGACGCGGAACACGCTTTGGATCCGGAATATGCCGGCAACCTCGGTATCAATCTGGATGACCTGCTGCTCTCCCAACCCGATACAGGTGAACAAGCATTGGAGATAGTAGAAGTTCTCGTCCGCAGTGGCGCAGTAGATGTCATTGTGATCGACTCCGTGGCCGCCCTCGTTCCGAAGTCAGAACTCGATGGAGATATGGGCGATTCCCATATGGGGCTGCAAGCTCGGCTGATGTCCCAAGCCATGCGCAAACTGGCAGGGGTGGTCAGTAAATCCAAAACCTGCCTGATATTCATCAACCAGATACGCATGAAAATCGGGGTGATGTTTGGAAACCCCGAAACAACTACCGGCGGAAATGCGCTCAAGTTTTATTCTTCCGTTCGCCTGGACATTCGCCGCATTGCCGCCTTGAAAGACGGTGAAAACGTCATTGGTAACCGCACCCGGGTCAAGGTGGTAAAAAACAAGGTAGCCCCTCCCTTTCGCCAAGTTGAATTCGATATTATCTATGGAAAAGGAATCTCCAAAACCGGTGATCTGCTCGACCTCGGCGTGGCCCACGATATTATCACCAAAGGCGGGTCCTGGTTCTCATATAAAGAAAACCGCATTGGCCAAGGCCGCGAAAACTCCAAAAGGTTCCTGGCAGAGAACCCGGAAATATCAGCAGAAATTGAAAAACGTTTGCGGGAAACTCTGGGGCTGACCGCATCTGAAACGGAGAATAATGCGGAAGAACCTGCAACAAAGGCAAAAAAGACTGAAAAAAAATCCTAGCGGCGAACCGCCGCTGGTGACTTGCAATGTCTTTATTTTGCGGACAAGTATTCT
>CATMOP010000051.1 GCA_950072225.1 uncultured Nitrospina sp. | reverse complement strand
CTGGAGTTCAGACGTGTGCTCTTCCGATCTCACCCTTAAAACCCCCTGCCTAAAGGGCTTGACACCGGCTTTGGCGTGATGTTAAGGTCTTGTTTCTAAATCCTTGATATTAAAGGGAACCCTCTCTTATACCCACTTTTTTTGTAAAGAGTAAATCCTTAAGGGCCCGCTGGTTGCCTTAGAGAAAATTACCGAATAAATAGAGATCCCCATAAAATTGTTATGTTCCAACCCTCGTTAGAAGAGTTTAAACAGAAAGCCCAATCGGGAAACCTGATCCCTGTTTATAAGGAAATTCTGGCCGATCTCGATACTCCGGTTTCGGCTTATATGAAAATCAGCGGAGGAGAATATTCTTTTCTGCTGGAGAGTGTTGAAGGTGGAGAGAAATGGGCGCGTTATTGTTTCCTGGGTTGCGATCCATCGATTGTGGTCAGCACCAAGGGCCGGACTTTGACAATTATCGAAAATGGTAAGCGTGAACAGAGGGAAATTAAATCGGGCAGTCCGCTCTCGGCGGTAAAGGAAATCCTGGCCCGGTACCGGCCGGTGCCATCTGCTGGGTTGCCCAGGTTTTCAGGCGGGGCGGTAGGATTTATCAGTTATGACATGGTCCGTTTTTTTGAGGAGCTTCCCGAAAATACGATAGATGATCTCAATGTCCCAGATTCGCAGTTTGTCATTACCGATACCATGCTGGTATTTGATAATGTTTCACAAACCATTAAAATTATCTCCAATGCGTTTATAGATGGCGATGACCTGTCCGCTGTGTATGAACAAACAATACAAAAAATTTCCGCCCTGGAAGAAAAGTTGAGATCACCCCTTCCCAACCCAGAGCCGCCGGAAGGAAAAGGGAGTTCTGCATTGCCATTGAGTTTTGAATCCAATATCGACAAGAAAGATTACAAACAGGCGGTGGAGCGAATCAAACAGTATATTGTAGAGGGAGATGCCATTCAGGTGGTGTTTTCCCAGCGCTTGAAGTTTTCCATTAACCGCGACCCGTTCGATATTTACAGGGCCTTGAGAACCATCAATCCTTCTCCTTATATGTATTACCTGAAATTTGGTGAACTCCAGGTGGTAGGGTCTTCTCCTGAAGTCCTGGTTCGATTAGAGGATGAAAAGGTTGAAGTACGTCCCATAGCCGGAACCCGTAAACGAGGGAAAAATGAGAATGAAGATCGGGAACTGGAGCAGGACTTGTTAAGCGATGAAAAAGAACTGGCTGAGCACATCATGCTGGTCGATCTGGGCAGAAACGATATCGGACGGGTGGCGGAAATCAATACAGTGGAAGTGAATGAGCGGTTTAGCATTGAGCGATATTCTCACGTCATGCATATTGTTTCCAATGTGCGGGGAGTCCTGAAAAAAGGCTTGGATTGTTTTGATGTTCTGGAAGCGGCGTTCCCCGCCGGAACCCTTTCCGGGGCTCCAAAAATAAGGGCAATGGAAATAATTGATGAGTTGGAGCCGACCCGGCGCGGACTTTATGGCGGGGCTGTTGGCTACATCAGTTTTAACGGCAATATGGATACTGCTATAGCCATCAGGACTTTGCTGATTAAAGGGAATACAGCTTATCTTGGAGTGGGGGGTGGGATTGTTGCCGACTCGGTTCCAGAAAATGAATTTGAAGAGACTATGAATAAGGGGCGGGCTTTGCTGAAAGCAATAGAACTGGCCGAAAAGGGGTTGGTCGTATGATTCTGATGATCGACAATTACGATTCGTTCACCTATAACCTGGTGCAATACATGGGTGAGTTAGGTGCTGAAATACGCGTGGATCGAAATGATAAAATAAGTATCAAGGAAATTGAGAAGCTGAATCCGGAAAAGATCGTTGTTTCTCCCGGCCCCTGCACTCCTGCTAAGGCCGGAATATCGGTGGAGGTAGTTAAACATTTTGCAGGAAAAATTCCCATTTTGGGAGTTTGCCTGGGGCACCAGTCGGTGGGTGTGGCGTTTGGGGGTGAAATTATTAAGGCCGGCCGTCTGATGCATGGCAAGACTTCCATGATCCGGCACGATGGGAAAATGCTGTTTAAAAACCTTCCCAATCCGTTTGAAGCAACTCGCTACCACTCCCTGGTTTTGAACCGGAAAAATCTGCCGGACTGTTTTGAAATTTCCGCGGAGAGTGATGACAACGAAATTATGGGAATCCGCCATAAGGAACTTGCTGTAGAAGGTGTGCAGTTTCATCCTGAATCTATTTTGACTGCCTGCGGAAAGGAGTTATTGGGGAATTTTATTAAAGGAAACCACGCATGACGTTTCAGACGACCCTTCATACCCTTGTTGACGGAAATGATCTGACCGAGGATGAAATGGTTTCCTCCATGACCGAGATCATGGAAGGAGAAGTGACGGATTCCCATTTGGCCGCGTTTTTGACGGCGTTACATATGAAGGGTGAAACCGTTGCTGAAATTGTCGGTGCGGCCCGTGTGATGCGGGCAAAAGCGGAAAAAATCGATATAAAATCGACTCCTCTGGTGGACACTTGTGGGACGGGCGGGGACGGGGCTGATACCTTCAATATATCTACCGCCAGTGCCCTGGTTACGGCAGGGGCTGGAGTAAAAGTAGCCAAGCATGGCAACCGGGCCGTATCCAGCCGGTCTGGGAGCGCGGATGTGTTGAAATGCCTGGGGGTCAATCTGGATGCTAACCTCTCCATCGTGAAACGTTGTGTTGATGAGGCGGGGTTAGGGTTTTTGTTTGCTCCTTTAATGCATAAAGCTATGAAACATGCTGCTGGGGTGCGAAAAGAGCTGGGTTTTCGCACCATTTTCAACCTGTTGGGGCCCTTGACCAATCCGGCCAACGCCCAGGCTCAGGTGCTGGGTGTTTTTGATGTTAAATGGGTTCAGCCTCTGGCTACCGTTCTCCGAGACTTAGGGTGCAGTCGTGCTCTGGTAGTTCATGGCTCTGATGGTTTGGATGAAATCACCCTGACTGGCGTTAGCCAGATTGCAGAATTAAAAAATGGGGAAGTAACGAGCTATAGCCTTGATCCTGGTGAACTTGGTTTTGAATATTGCGGTTCAGATGATCTCAAAGGAGGAAGCCCTGAAGAAAATGCTGCAATAATCCAGGAAATACTGAATGGAGAAAAAGGACCGAGGAGAGATATCGTGGTCTTAAACTCTGCGGCGGCCATTTATGTGGCAGGGAAAGCGGAGTCTCTGGATTTGGCAGTCCAGTTGGCTGTTAATTCCATTAAATCAGGGAAGGCACGGGATAAACTGGAAGATTTGTGTAGAATTACTAATTTTTAAAATGTCGAATATACTTGATAAGATTTTTGCGGATAAAAAAAAAGAACTGGCAGGTACGAAACGCACTCTGCCTTTGTCGCAACTCAAACAGCGCATAGGAGATCAGGCACCCGTCCGTGATGTTTTCAAGGCCCTTAATGAAGGGAAGCATTCCAAAATTATCGCGGAAATCAAACGGCGGACACCCTTTAAGGGGGAACTCCGGAAAAAATTTAATGCCCTTGAGATCGCCAAGGATTATGTCAAGCATGGAGCGGCCACACTTTCTGTTCTGACAGAAAGCAATTATTTTGGCAGTCATATTGGAATCTTGACAGAAGTGAGGCCCATCGCACCGATTCCATTGCTCCGCAAAGATTTTATTAGCGATGAATACCAGGTTTATGAATCCAGGGCGCACGGAGCGGACCTGTTTTTGTTGATCGCTACCTGGCTGGACCAAAACCAATTGACCGATCTGCTTCTGCTGGGAAAGGAGTTGGGCCTGCCGGCATTAGTGGAAACCCATAACGAATGGGATATGGAAAAAGCCTTCGAGGCTAAAGCGAATTTAATAGGCATTAACAATCGCGATCTCACTAATGGAAAAACCGATTTAAACATTGCCAGACGTTTAATACCGATGGCATTGCAGGAACCGGGTAACACCCTGGTCTGTGAAAGTGGCATTAGCGGCAGAGACGAGATAAAAGAATTTGAAGAGTTGGGGGCGCATGCGTTTTTAATCGGGGAAAGTTTGATGACCTCGAAAAATATTCCTGAGAAACTAAAAGTATTACTCGGCAATGCTGATTCCGAATCCACAAGTCAAAGTTAAAATCTGTGGCATGACGCAATTGAAGGACGCGATGTTTGCTGTGGAACAGGGTGCGGATGCTGTCGGTTTTATTTTTTATAATAAGAGTCCGCGCTCGGTTACCATGAAGGTGGCTCGGGAAATAATATCGAAACTGCCGCCTTTTGTTGATTCGGTGGGTGTTTTTGTCAACGAAACCGTTGAACGGGTGAACAAGGTTGCCGATTATTGTGGCCTGGACCTGGTACAGTTGCATGGTGAAGAGTCTCCGGCGTTTTGCCAGAAAATTCACCGACGCGTGATCAAAGCGTTTCGCATTAAAGACCTGCAATCTTTTAAGAAGTTGGATAAATATCCTGTCAGCGGTTTCCTTCTGGATACGTTTTCCGAGAACCTGCATGGAGGGACAGGAAAAGTTTTTGACTGGAACCTGGCTCATCGCGCTAAAAAAATGGGTCCGGTTATCCTGGCAGGAGGATTGACTCCTCGTAATATTCGACAGGCTATCATTCAGGTTTGCCCTTATGGGGTTGATGTGTGCTCGGGAGTGGAAAAAGAACCGGGAATCAAAGACCCTGAAAAGGTTCGAGCGTTTCTAAAAAATATCAGATCCGGGAGTAAACCATGAAACCGCATAAACAGCCTGATTCGCGCGGGCATTTTGGAAAATTTGGCGGCAAGTATGTCATTGAAACTCTCATGCCCGCTCTGCAACAGTTGGAACAGGTTTATGAGGAGGCAAAAAACGATCCACAATTTAAAAAAGATCTGGATTATTACCTGAAACACTATGTCGGCCGCCCCACTTCACTTTATTTTGCTCAGCGCCTTACGGAACATCTTGGCGGCGCGAAAATTTATTTAAAGCGCGAAGATCTGACTCATACCGGTGCGCATAAAATCAACAATACGATCGGTAGCGTTTTGTTGGCTCAAAGGATGGGCAAAAAAAGGGTGATTGCCGAAACCGGAGCCGGTCAACATGGTGTGGCAACGGCTACTGCCGCTTCATTGTTTGGGCTGGAATGCGAAGTGTTCATGGGTGAAGAAGATATGCGAAGGCAGGCACTCAATGTTTTCCGCATGCGGCTCTTGGGAGCAACGGTCATCCCTGTCACCGCTGGTACACGAACACTTAAAGATGCCACCAGCGAAGCCATCCGCAACTGGATCACCACTGTTGAGAGCACACATTATATTATTGGTTCGGTGGTGGGTCCGCATCCTTACCCCATGATTGTCAGAGATTTTCAAAAGGTTATTGGAGAAGAAGCCACCGAGCAGTTAATGGAGGCGGAAGGCAGACTGCCCCATACCTGTGTAGCCTGTGTAGGCGGCGGCAGTAACTCCATAGGGCTGTTTTATCCTTTTCTGGAAAATAAAGAAGTTCGCTTGGTAGGAGTTGAGGCCGCCGGTTTGGGGCTGGATACGGATAAACACGGCGCATCCCTCACCAAGGGGTCGGCAGGGGTTCTACATGGAATGATGAGCTATCTTCTCCACGATGAGGATGGGCAGGTGACCGAAGCGCATTCGATTTCGGCGGGACTGGATTATCCGGGGGTGGGTTGCGAGCATAGCTACCTCAGGGAATCGGGCCGGGCTCAATATGTCACGATCACCGATGAGGAAGCGATGGAAGGTTTTAAATTGCTTTCCCTAAAGGAGGGAATTATTCCGGCTCTTGAGTCGGCGCATGCCATCGCCCATGTGATGAAAATGGCTCCCACGATGAAAAAAGATGAAATCATTCTGGTTTGCCTCTCAGGCAGAGGCGATAAAGATGTGAACCAGGTGGCGGATAGAATGGGAGTTTCGTTGTGAGCCGGATAGAAGAAAGATTAAGCCGTTTAAATGGCAATAAGGCCCTGGTGGCTTTTTTTACTGCCGGGGACCCGGACCTGTTCGCGTCAAAAGAAATATTTTCCGTGATTGAGAAAAGTGGGGCCGATATCATCGAAATAGGTGTTCCATTTTCCGATCCTCTTGCAGATGGGCCCACCATTCAGGCTTCATCCCAGCGTTCTTTGCAAAACGGAACCACCTTGAAAAAAATTATTGAGCTGGTAACAGATATCAGGAGCCAGTCGCAGTTGCCGATTGTTCTCATGACCAGTTTCAATCCCGTGTTTGTTTATGGCCAGAAAGAATTTGTGGAAGATGCGGTCAAGGCGGGGGCGGATGGAGTGATTGTGCCGGATCTACCACCCGAAGAAGCGGACGAGTTTCTCGGTTACGCAAATGAAAAAAAACTGGATATGATTTTTCTGTTGGCGCCCACCAGTACCCCGGAGCGAATCCAACGGATCGGCGAGATCAGTAAGGGCTTCATTTATTATGTTTCGCTGACGGGCACCACGGGAACGAAAGCCACGCTTGCTAAAAATCTTCAAGAGAAAGTCACCTCTATTAAAAATAAAGTACAGCTCCCGGTGCTGGTGGGGTTTGGCATCTCAGGACCGGAGCAGGCCAAAGAAGCGGCGCAATGCTCAGATGGAGTGATCATTGGTAGTGCCATCGTCAAGATGATCGAAACCTATTCCGACCCGGCAGAGCGCAATCAAAAAATTGCCGATTTTATATCAGGCATTAAAAAAGCTCTCACTAACAGTTCCTGAACCGAGCAACCTCCATGCCTTCCCGGATTTCGGTCATCATTCCGGCTTTTAATGAAGAAAAATCCATCGGATTGGTTCTCGATGCCCTGCCGCAAAGCCTTATTCATGAAATCATTGTTGTCGATAATAACTCGACCGATAACACGGCCCGGTCTGCGATTGAAAAAGGCGCACGGGTTGTTGCGGAACATAAAAGAGGTTATGGCTCTGCCTGCCTGAAGGGAATTTCTGTACTGGATAATCCGGATATCGTGGTTTTCCTGGATGGGGATTTCAGCGACTACCCGGAAGAAATTGTTAAGCTGGTTGAACCTATAGAATCCGGAGAAATGGATTTTGTTTTGGGTAGCCGCATGATACTTCCCGAAAGCCGCTCTGCACTTTTACCGCAATCGCGTTATGGCAACCAATTGGCCGTGTTTTTAATGCGGCTGTTTTTTAAACATCAATTTACGGATCTAGGACCATTCCGCGCCATTCGCTATGAATCGTTGAAAGCCATTGCCATGCAGGATACTAATTTCGGCTGGACGGTGGAGATGCAGATCAAAGCGGTCAAAAAAGGATTACGAATCCTGGAAATTCCTGTCAAATACCGCGAGAGGGTAGGAGTATCCAAAATCACGGGGACTTTTTCCGGCACCATCAAGGCCGGCACAAAAATTATTTACACCATCTTCAAGTATTTGTTAACCTGACTTCATGTCAGCGTTCAAACCAAGATTTCGTTTTACTTATCTCCTGCTTTTTCTTTTCGCCATCCCCTCATTGAGTTGGGCTGAAGATATTTCTGCTTTGGTCGCCAAGCGGTTGAGCCATGATGGCAAGACTCTTGATCTCAGCGGATTAAAAATAGGCCCCTCGGGAGCGAAACAACTGGCGGGGATGGTGTCTCTTGCCAAAGTCACCACTCTTTACCTGCAGGGAAACAAGATTAAGTATAGGGGTATGAAAGCCCTTGCCAAGTCCCCGCATCTGGCTGGATTGAAACATTTGGATCTATGGGGGAATCTGCTAGGTGACCTGGGCCTGAAAGCCATTTCGGAGTCGCCTTATCTTGGGCAATTGGAATCCTTAAAGCTGTGGAAAAACGAAATCAGTGATGACAGCATCGAACTGATGGTGCTCTCAAAAAATTTCACCAATCTGAAGACCCTCATGCTGAACGATAATATGATCAGTCCAGAGGGGGCTGAAATTCTTGCCGCCACTGACCGGTTTCCGCAATTGATCCTATTGAATCTGTTTCGCAACGAAATTGGCGATGAAGGGGCACGGGCTTTTGCCAAGTCCCAAAACTTTCCCAATTTGGAATTGTTGTACATGGGGCAAAATAATATCACCGATCTGGGGGCCATCGCCTTGATTGAATCGCCGTATTTTCCCCAATTAAAAGTTCTGGATTTGGCACTGAATCCATTAGGCGAAGCCACAACAATGGCGGCCTTCAAGGCCAACCGTAAGAGAAAAGTGCAAATTATCTACCGCTAGCGGTGGGCCGCCGCAGGCAGATAGAAATGGTTATCAGGCTATCTACGATTTGTCTCGGCCCAAAGAGTTTTTGCCCAGTTGCCTCCACGGCCAGCGGTCGATATATTCCTTTTTTCGGGAATAAAAAGCAACCTCTCAAACCCACTTAACAAGGGGGGCTAGGGGGGTTATAATCCCATTTTGATATAAGTGAAATTATGAAGAGGGGTTTTTGGATAGACTATGAACGTTTCTGAAATAGCGAAAAATGCCAATGCTTCGGCATTGGTTCTGGCGCATCTTTCCACGGATTTAAAGAATCAGGCTTTAGGAATGATGGCGGATGCTCTGGAGGAGCATTGTGATGCCATTTTGTCGGCGAACAAAAAAGATTTGGAATTTGCGGAAAATGAGGGTGTTGCCAAAGCCTTGATTGCCAGATTGGCCTTGAACGATGAAAAAGTTCGGGGGATGGCGAAGGGTATTCGCAGTGTGGTGGCATTGGAGGACCCGGTAGGGAAGGTTAAAAGTGTCATGGAGATGGATCAAGACATGGTGGTTGAGCAGGTCACTTGTCCGATCGGCGTGATTGGGGCGATTTTTGAGTCCCGGCCTGATGCGGTGCCGCAAATTTCATCCCTATGCCTCAAATCGGGCAATGCTGTAATCTTGAAGGGAGGAAGAGAGGCGCAAAACTCCAATAAGGTGATCGTTAATCTATTGGTGGAAGCTATGAGCAAAGTGCCCGGTGTTCCTCAATCTGCTGTCCAGATGATTGAGACGCGTGCGGATGTTGTGGACATGCTTAAGGAAGAAAAATATATTCATTTGATTATTCCTCGCGGCAGTAACGCTTTCGTGAAATACATTCAGGAGAATACAAGAATCCCCGTCTTGGGACATTCCGAAGGGGTTTGCCACGGCTATATTGATCAATTCGCCGATTTGGATATGGCCATCCGGCTATGCCTGGATGCGAAGCTACAATATCCTGCCGTCTGCAATGCGATGGAGACTCTGCTGGTGCACAAGAACTTTGCTGAAAAGGTTTTGCCTGATTTGGTGGAAGAATTCAGGGAAAAACAGGTGGAACTGGTGGGATGCGTCAAAACCTGCAAAGTGACACCAGAGGTCTCTCCGGCTTGTGAATCGGATTGGGATTTGGAATATAACGACCTCAAACTATCCATTAAGATTGTGGATGGTTTTTCTGAGGCTGTGAAGTTCATCAATAAGCATGGTTCCGGACATACGGATATGATCGTTACAGAAAATCGGGAACGGGCGGAGCAGTTTCTTAATGAAGTCAGTTCGGCCAATGTCATGTGGAACGCGTCAACACGTTTTGCCGATGGTTTTAAGTACGGACTGGGTGCTGAAATCGGCATTAGCACGAACAGAACACATGCCAGGGGGCCGGTTGGATTGGAAGGAATGGTTATCTATAAATACAAACTATATGGCAACGGTCAAATTGTTGCTGACTACTCCGGTGACAATGCCCGCGAATTCCCTCATAAACCTTTACCACACCC
>CATMOP010000050.1 GCA_950072225.1 uncultured Nitrospina sp. | reverse complement strand
TTGAAGAGCCTTTCTATGTACGGCCCGAAGAGCATCCGGGTGCAATCTAAAGAGCGATACGACGCTCTCAAGAAAGCGGCGTAAATCAATTCGGTTTTGTGGCGGGGCTTTTAGCCCCGCCACACTCCCGAAAAATTAGGGAGAAATAGAAAAATGGGTGATGTTATTGAGGCTAAATCAGGTGATGCGATGCTCGCGGTACTTGGGCAAACTGGTACTCTTGAGGAGTTGAAAGAAGAACGTATTTCACTGCAACTGGCAAGGGGGCGTTGTTACGATATCCTTTCCAGTGCTTTTAGTTATCCATGGAACCGAAAGTTTTTCCGGCCCAAGTCTTTACTTGAGCCCATGGACATTGCGCTTGTTGATGAAGAAGACTGGAAGCATGTTAAATCGATCATTGAGGGAATCAGCAAGTTTTTGCCTAAGATGACCGTCAAACAGGCGCAAGTGGAATTTATCAGGGTTTTTGGACATGCGGTTTCCATGGAATGTCCTCCCTATGAAATGCAGTATGGTACTGAAGGTGGTATCCAGTCCCAGACCGATGTTTTGATCCAATTGGGTGGTTTTTATGAAACCTTCGGTTTTGAACAGCCTCGCAACCGGACAAGGGAAAGGGTGGATCATATTTCCATTGAGCTGGCGTTCATGTTTTTCATGTGTTTCCGAACCGCTTTTGGTATTCAAAACGGACATGAGGAAAGAAACATCAGTGTTCTGACCAGTAGCATGAAGAAATTCATTCGGAACCATATAGGTAGATGGGGTCCGCTGTTTTGTATCTTTACATCCCGGAAGGCCGAGAGGGGACTCTATAAGGATATTGTTGATATTCTGGCGATATTCCTTAGAAACGAGAGCCATCTGTTGGATATCAATCCGGTCAAGGTTGAAGAACCGGAATATCGGTCCTTGTCTTATAGTATGGAAAATGATTTAGTCGCTAACGCACCAGCTGAATGTGAACCGCGATAAGATGAGTTTTTTGTACGATAAACTTGAAATTAAAATAATTTGAAGGGTATTTCCAACGCCCTTAAAAGCCGGAGATGAGTTGCCCATGCTCATTCTCCGGTTTTTTTTTCATTAGTCCTACCTTGTCATATTCTCCCGGCCTTGAATAATTTGAGGTTTTTTTAAAATCCTGCGTGATTAAATCAGCATCTAAACTCTGACTAGCGTACAACTTGGGCAGATCTGTGATTTTTATTCTCCCCAACTCTATCCAGAAATTCGCCATTTCCAAAGTGCTAGCGGCGAGTCCGGATTGCCTTTGCGGGAGGACAGGGCAAAATGTTTATCTACGATTCCATGACTCAGGGGTTGGAACTTCTTGCAATGCGGGAATTGCAGGATGCTGAAAATATATTTTTGAGCATTATAAATGATCCCTATTCACAACCTGCAGAAACCAAACAAGCAAAGGAATATTTAAGCGATATCCGTGATTGTAAAAAGGGGGATAAAACCCTCAACTTTTCCCTGTACAAGGAATTGATTAAAAAGGTTGTTGCTTCACTGGATTATGTGGATGAACTTATTGCGGACATTTATTTTTCTCCTGCCCATTCTTATTCCGAAATTGATCAGGAACTTTTATCTAAAATTCCCTCAATTGTCAGCCGTCTCAAGCAAATCAAAATCAGGGATATTTCCGCTCGTGATAAATTATTTGCGAAATTTGAAAAGGGTGGAGCCCGCCTGATTCGGAATCGGTTGGGAAAAAGAAAAGGCAATGTTGAGCAGCAGGACACTTCATTTGATACCTACCGCTATAAAACTATTTTTAGAAAATTTATTGAGCAGATCAATCCCTTCCTGTTGGAACGGCATCTTGAGCTTTTGGATTATATTTTAGCTACCGGTGAGATCCAGCTCTTGGAAGATTCCAAACTCACTAGTTTAACGTCCAAATATGTGTGGATCATTGAATCCACCTTGAAAAGCCGGTGGTATTTATTGAGAAGTTATTTTTTTAAGGCCAGGGCGGAAATCGAGTCTCAGTTTAAGAAGAAGGAAGGGACCCGCAAATACTGGGAAGAGGTGAAGTATAAAAAAATAAAAATTTTCGAGGAATGTAATTTTAGTGAGGCAAATATCCAGAAGTTTCTTTTCATAGACAAGTTGAACTATAAAACTCTGGAAGAAATTCACAGTTTCGTTGGCACCATGGGCTTGGTTCTGATGCCGCGTGATGTCAGCCTTGCTTTGAGGGGTGTTGAAAAGGCTAAAGATCATATTCGGGAGCGGGGAGGTTTCCTGATGGGAAACCGGAAAATTTTTCAGGACAGCCTTCTGCAGTTGGGATTTTCAAAAAAAAATGCCTATGTTATTGCCAAGCAGGCAAAGCGTTTCAACAACCACCAGATCAGTGAAGCTTTTGAACTCGCCTTAAAGGTGACTCGAAGCGAAATCGCTTGGTATCGCATCCCCCCCAATTCGGAAAACTTGAAAAATGAAATCGAAAACCAGTGCACCAAGCATTTGAGCACGGTACGAATCCATTTGTTTGAAAGGGGAAGGTTAAACAAAATCCTGCTTCAGAAAGGGAAAAAACTGATCCGAAGTTACCTTGAAATGATTTATGGGGACAAGGTCTCAGAATTGCATTGCTATTTTCGCCTGGAAACAATTCATCAATACTATAAACTGAAATATTTTCAATATCACGAAGAAGCTGTTCCTAGCGTTTCCGAACTGATTAAGATAAGCAGAAAGGAGTTTCAGCCAACCCTTAAAAAAGGTTATGAGGCTTTTGTGAACAAGAAACGGTTGCATATTCCCCCTGCTTTGTACAGGCAAATTGCTTCTAAACAGTCTGTAACAGAATGGGAGGATGCGTATACCACCCCGGAAGAAAAAATCCTTTTGTGCTTCTGGTTTTTGATGGATCATGGGGCAACGATAAACCAGAAACTTGTAGATCACGGGGTTTTGAAACCCGGATTTGATCTTTGGGAATTTTTGAAAGGTCAGGGAGAAGAGTGCAAAAGCTGATTCATCCTGTTTTGCATATCCTTAAGGGGCATAAGATCCCCTTTTTTTGAGGCCGCTGCGATTCCTTTTTTATATGTTTCAATGGCCTCTTCCTTATTTGACAGTTTTTCCCAGGTTTTTCCCAGAAGGAGGTAGGCGGCTGAATAATCATGGTATGCTTCTATGACAGTTTTTAGGGGTTCGAGCCCTTCCTGATACCTGCCGGTTTCCAAATATATGGACCCGAGACCAAAGTTTGCGATCTGGTCTTTCGGGTCAATCTCCAGCACCTTTTTAAACATTCCAACTCGTTCTTCCATTTCTTTCTTCTTTTGTTCTTCTTCTTTTTTCTTTAACTTTTTAGCCATATTTTTTTCAATTAGCTGTTCAAACTGCAAGGCGGTGGCTTCGCCTTTTTCAATTTCTGCATCTTCGATTCGTCCCTGTTTCATGTAGTAAACTGAGAGGTTAGTGCGGGCCATGATTTCCTTGGGATTAATTTCCGTCAGCCTTTTCATCAGGGCGATGGCTTCATCCAGTTTATCTTGCTTTGCAAGAAAAACTCCCAAGGCTTCATAAGCTTCTGCGTTTTTTGCATCCAGTTCAATGGATTCTCGAAGGATTGCGATGGGGCGGTCCAGATCATCCTGCTCCTTGTAAATTTGCAGAGCCTTTGTCAGGAGCTTTTTAGAATGGTCCTTTCGAGTCTGGGATTGGTAAAAAGGCAATAAGCAGGTTTTAACCTTGAAGGACTTGTTCTCAATGGTTACTTCCAGGTCTACATCTGGGCTTCTATGTTCTTTGTGTATATACGCAAGTGAAAGGATTTTATTAAGGGTGACAGAATGCACCGAACTTTTAATCGTGCCTATTTTTTTCTCCCCAAGCCGGAGAATTCCATTAAAAGGCGGGAGGTCTGATCCCTCAACAGTCAGGCCCATCAAGGCCATATTGGGCGCGCCATAGGTCTTGATTCGGGCGATCACTTCCTGCCCGATATAGCAGCCCTTATCATAGCTGACGGAGGTGTGCTCCAATCCGGTTTCAGGCAGGATGTTTTTTTGATCCATATCTTTGCCGAAAATGGGGATACCTGCCTCAATCCGAAGAACTTCGCGGACGGTTTCACTGACTTTTATTGGGGGCGTTTTAGTTTTTAGAAATTTTTGGATCAATTTATCCTTAAATTCATTTTGAAAACAAAGAATGTGCCCTTCATCTCCTGTCAGGCTTTTCATAATGATGTCCACCCGGTTTCCGTCCAGGGTCAGTTGAATGGTATCATTGGGTTTTTCGGGCAGGTTTTGGTTTTCGAAAACCTTTTCCAGAATCAAAGGGCTTTTGGGGCCTTGGAGTGCCAGCAATTTGCAGTTTAAAGCAGTGAACTGAACATCCTCACGAAAGTGGTACCTCTCCAAATGGTTCAACAACAGTTCTTTTTGTGAGGTGTCCACCAGAATCCAGGCTTCATGTTCTTCCACCCGGTGAATGGAGAAGTTGGCGATCAGCCGGGCTTGGCGATCGGTGATGGCATTGTATTGCCCCTGTCCGAGCTGGATTTGCAATACATCGTTGGTGGTCTGGGTTTGCAGGAAAGAGAAGGTCTCTTGGCCTTTTGCCGAGATTATGCACCAGTCTTCGAGTAGAAAATAACCGCAATGGTTGCGGACTTGATCGACTTCGGTTTGGAGTGTTTGTTCCATGAGCTAAAAAAAACGCATCCGTTTAAAGGGATGCGTGGAGGAAACCATCCTGAAACAGGATGGGGCTAATTCATAATATTTTTTCAGGTGAACTTTATGCTTCAGGTGATGGAGAAAGATTCCCCGCATCCGCAAGTTGAGGTTGCGTTAGGATTGACAAAAACAAATCCTTTTCCCTGCAAACCACCCTGAAAATCCAATTGCATGCCTTTTAAATAAATCATGCTTTTGGCATCCATGTATACATTGAATCCTTCGTGCGAGATAATTGTGTCGCCATCATCCTGCGGAGTGAATTGCAGGTCGTAAGACAAACCGGAACACCCCCCGCCTTTAACTGCCAAGCGAAGTCCGATTTCAGGATTGTTTTCAGCCGTAACAAGTTTTATGACTTCTTCACTGGCTTTAGGGGTAATTTTAACAAAGTCTTTTGTAACTGCCATGAACGCCTCCGGAAATTTTTTCTTAGATTACTCTTTTTACTCCTATTAGATAGCATATAGAGCCTTAAAGATTCTATAATTATACCTGATTTTTGCATTTTTCGTCAAATCTTCTATCAGCAAAGGGCCCGATGGCGGCTAAAGTGAATACATTATTTAGATTCAATAGGATAGGCTCATTTTGTGGTAGAAAATTTAAAGCAAAAAATGTTGAAAAAGCTTGCAAAGCATAAATCTTTCTGGCAAAAATAGAATCCAACAATACACAGGTCTTTGTAGTTTTAACCCCTATAATGGAGAAATATGTAAGGATGATCAGTATTCCGGATTTAATTGGTTTGGTTCAAACCGCGGTTCCTGACGCGGAAGTGAACGCTTTGGATAAAACGGGGATGAAAGATCATTTCATCATTCACGTCACCTCAAAAGCTTTTGAAGGAGTGGGAATTATGGATCGGCACCGTATGGTCATGG
The DNA here is from genome assembly GCA_950072225.1 of uncultured Nitrospina sp. Taxonomy (GTDB): domain Bacteria; phylum Nitrospinota; class Nitrospinia; order Nitrospinales; family VA-1; genus LS-NOB. Next base: position 4,144 of record CATMOP010000050.1, on the reverse strand, counting down.
AAGCTTTGGACCCGGCTATGAAGGATGGGCGGCTCCACGCGGCAGAAGTCAAAACCGCTACCCCTTGAGCTTTCCCCATTCCCCTTCGATTTTTATAAATTTTTGCAAATATTGTTTTATTTAAAAGGAGTGCATAATGTCTGATATGGAAGATAAAATTAAAGAAGAAATTGCGGCAAACAAAATCCTGATTTACGGGAAGGGCACTAAAGCGGCACCGCAGTGCGGCTTCACTTCGGAAACTATCCAGTTTTTCAATAAATATGGGTATCCCTTTGAGGTAGTTAACTGCATTGAAGATATGGAAAAGCGCGAAGCATTGAGCAAGATGACCAATTGGCCTACACTTCCTAAAGTTTTCATTGACGGCAAGTTTTATGGAGATACGGATATCCTCGATGAAATGGAAGCAAAGGGTGAAGTGGAACCTCTGATTAAAGCTGCGTTTGGTGATTGATATTGCATAGGGAGTATGGGGCTTATCGGAACTACCCATCGCAAGCCCTGTTCGTTTTTTGGCCCTGTTATGATAGGGCCATAGTTTATTAATCCACTAAGAGGAAACATTCCATGCCTGATGAGTTAGAGGTTGGAGACCGTGCGCCTAGTTTTGAATTGCCCGCTGTCTATGGTTATAAAGCCGGTAAGTCAAGTCCATCGGCTGAAGAAAAGGTGACAGTCAGCCTGAAGGATTTTCAGGACAAAAAATGGGTGATTATAGTTTTTTACCGGCAGGATAGCAGTCCTGAAGATACACGCCTCATGGTCGGATTCAATGAATGGAACCGAAAATTTAAAACTCGCGAGGTGGAAGTATTGGGGTGCAGTTGGAATGGTGTGAACTCGCACCAACAGTTTATTGAGGTTTTTCAGTTTGGCTGCACCTTTTTGGCAGATGAGCACAAAAAGGTCACTGAACTTTATGGGGTGGTCAAAGAAGAAGATGACCTGGGCCAGATGGTCAAATACATAGAGCGCTCTGCTTTTGTGATTGATAAAACAGGAATGATCCGGGCGATTTGGAGAAATATCGAAGACCTCCGGGGGCAGTCCGCAGTTGTCTGGGAATTCATCCAAAAAGAAAAACGCTAGCCTCCTAGGCGGAGGGCCAGTGGGGCAGACTTTTTCTGGCGAGAAAAGAGTTGTCTCGGCTCAACAAGTCCTTGCCCAGTGGCAACTAGCAATTACTCTTTAGGCCGAGAGTAGCGCTGTCAGCCAGAAAAAGCTATTGCTTATCGGGTCCAGCGTCACGCTGGCGGTGGGTGTCTACGATGGTTTTTCGGATGGATTCCAGAATAGCCGCATTTTCTTTTTTATCAGAAACAGGTTCTACGGGGGGGGAAATGATGACCCGGATGGGGCCTGGGGTGATGGTGGCACTGCCTTTTTTAATGATATCACCGCTTCCTATAATGGTAATGGGTACCATAGGACTTTTGGACCGGCTGGCTATCAAATTGCTTCCTTTTTTAAACGGGCCTATTTTCCCGTCTTCAGAGCGTGTACCCTCGGGGAAAATGATTATCGAGCAACCTTCCTTTATTTTTTCCAGGGTTTTATTAAAAGCTTCATAAGCTTTTTTACGATTATCCCTTTCAACAGGGATGTAACCCGCTGCCATCATCGCCCAACCTACAAAGGGAATCCTGAACAAGCTTGATTTGGCGATCCATCTGATTTGCACAGGAAGATATCCAGACAAGGCGAAAATATCAAAATATCCCTGATGGTTGGAAACGAAAATTTGTGGCCTGTCAGGGAGAATATTTTCCAAGCCGTTAATTTCAACATTGATACCGTTCAGTTTGCAAAGAAGTCGGCACCAGAGCCTGGATATTCGGTGTGAGACGTTACCACTCCTGTCAAAAAATCCCGCGCCAATGGCCATAATCCCGAGAATTATGGATAGAAAAGTAATGAGTATCCAAAACCTTCCAGTATGATAAATTGAAGCGAGTTTGTTCAATTTGGATTCCGTTTGAAATCGGATTGAAAAACAGGGTGGAAAATAGGAAAAGTATGGGTGTTCGGTTTCAATTCTGCATGGTTTTAATATCGCTGGTTGTAAACGTTCCGGATTCTGCCGCTTGGGGGCCTCAGGGTCACAGTGTTATCGGTCTTATTGCTGATGGCCACTTGAAACCGGAGGTTAAAGAATTAATCGCCGAAAAGTTTAACATAAACAGCCTGGCAGATGTGGCAACCTGGGCCGATAGGACCCGGAAAAAACGAAAAGAAGAAAGCTCCTGGCATTACACCAATATTGAAGAAGGGCAGTGGACTTATGACGCTGAAAGGGATTGTCCAGACAGAGCCTGTGTTACAGAGAAAATTCACGAGTTTTCGAGTATTTTGCGTTCTACCCCTTTACGGGAAAGAAAGGATGCACTGAAATTTCTGGTGCATTTTGTTGGAGATGTACATCAACCTCTCCACCTTGGTAATCTAAAAGACCGTGGCGGGGGAACACTACGTTTTCTTTATAAAGGGGAAGCAACCAGCCTGCATTATTTATGGGATGGGGGGTTGATCGACTGGGGCGAAATAAGTCTGTTAAAATACGCCGCCCGCTTGAATGGAAGGGTGTCAGAGGCAGAAGTTTCAACCTGGAGCCTGTCAACGGTTTCTGATTGGGCCAACGAGTCCAGAAGCCTGGCTTTAAAAGTGGCCTATAGTGTTGATAAGGAAGGTTTGTCTAAAGCTTATATAAAAAGAGGCCGGGAGATTATTAACCTCAGGTTAACACAGGCGGGAGTCCGCCTTGCACATCTGCTGAATACAGTATTAACTTTTTAGATTACGTAATGGGATAGGGGGAAACTTTGTCAGAAAAAAATCCGGTTTATTTCAAACAGTTGTTGTCGGGGGTCGATTTAGGGACCCAGGACCCCTCGGCACGTTCGATGGCTAATTTTTTATACTTAATCGGGGATCAGGAAACCCGCGAATGTATGGTGGTCGACCCGGCGTGGGATATTGATGGGATTCTCAAAGTCGTTGAAGAGGATGGCATGAAGCTCACAGGTGCTTTGGTGACCCATTACCACCCTGACCATGTGGGGGGAGAAATTTTTGGCATGGAAATTACAGGATTGGCTGAATTGATGGAAAAGCATCCCGTACCGATTTATGTTAACAAACATGAGGCGGAAGGCTTGAGGAAGGTTACGGGAATATCCATGTCCGACATGAAGCAGGTGGATGGAGAGGATAAGCTAAAATTGGGTTCCGTTGAGATTAGTTTTTTGCACACTCCGGGGCATACACCAGGGTCCCAGTGCTTCCGGGTGGCCGATAGCCTTATTGCTGGCGACACTCTTTTTTTGCAAGGGTGCGGGCGGGTGGATTTGCCTGGAGGAAATAGTGAAGAACTGTTCCATACCCTCACCCGGCGACTGTCCAAGATTGAAGACCATGTTGTTTTATATCCGGGGCATAATTATGGCGGAAAGCCTTCTGGCGAAATGGGGGATGTCCGCCAGTCAAACTCTAACCTTCAGATTCAAAGCCTGGAAGATTGGTTTGCGATCATGGGCAGATAATGCGACCAGAATAAAGAAGATTGAGGACCGGTTTTTGGGGTTGTTTATTCGGATGAGAGCCGGGTGGCTGGTTTTTTAGGCCTGGCGTGAAGCTGTATTTTTTATTCCTTAAAAATGGGTTGCAACTTACCGGAAAATAGAATAGGTTCAGCCTGCTTAACTTTTATGACCTAAGGAGGTCAGATGAGATCCATCTTTTCAATGTTTGCAAAATCGCCATTCAAGCCCCTTGTGAGCCATATGGACAAGGTCCGTGCCTGCGTGGAGCAAGTCAAGCCCCTGTTTGACGCGCTGGATAAGAAGGACTACGATTCGGTTCAAAAAATTTCTGAATTGATCGTGAAGCTGGAACATGAGGCCGACATCATCAAGGACAATATCCGCATCCATATGCGCCAAAGCATGTTTTTGCCGGTTGATAAAAAAGATTTCATGCGTCTCCTTTCTGCGCAGGATGACATTGCGGACGCGGTGGAGGATTTGGCGGTTTTACTGCGTATTAAAAACCTGGATACGCCGGATGAAATCAGGTTCTCCTTGAAGGAATTGGTGGCTCACATTGTCGAAGATCGGAAGAGCGTCGTGTAGGGAAAGAGTGTAGA
>CATMOP010000049.1 GCA_950072225.1 uncultured Nitrospina sp. | reverse complement strand
AGCCATGAAGAAAGCCAGGCTGAAAACTACCGGAAGATGAGCTTTGCCATGGCACGGGATATCCGGGTGGTTTTGATCAAGCTCGCTGACCGGGCGCATAATATGCAGACTCTGGAGTCTCTTTCAGAAGAAAGGCAAAGAAGGATTGCACGGGAGACTCTGGAAATATATGCCCCCATTGCCAATCGTCTCGGTATTGGATGGATGAAAACCGAGTTGGAAAACGGCTCCTTCCGTTATCTTTATCCGGAAGAGTATCGGACGATTGAAGAAAAAGTGGCAAAGGGCAAGGAGTATCGGGACCAGTATGTAGAAAAAGTCACTTCCCGATTGGTGAAGGAGTTGGAGGCGTCAGAAATACCTGGAAAAGTTGCGGGGCGGCCCAAACAATTTTTCAGCATCTATAGAAAGATGATGGATCAGAATATTAGTTTTGAAGATGTTTATGATCTGGTGGGCGTACGGGTTTTGACCGAATCCTTGCGCGACTGTTATTCGGTTTTAGGGCTGGTGCATTCCCTTTGGAAACCCATTCCGGGGAAGTTTAAGGACTACATTGCCATGCCTAAGCCCAATATGTACCAGTCCCTTCATACCACGGTGATCGGCCCGAGAGGAGAAAGGGTGGAGGTGCAGATTCGCTCCAAAGAAATGCATAAGGTATGTGAAGGAGGGATCGCTGCCCACTGGCGCTATAAGAACAAAGAGGATGATAATGAAAAGTCGATGGACCAGCAGTTGTTATGGGTCCGGCACCTTCTTGAGAATCAGAAGGACTTAAAAAATCCGAAAGAATTTCTCCATGCTTTTAAGGTGAACTTGTTTCCAGATGCGGTTTATGTGTTTACCCCAGGAGGAGACGTGATTGCTTTGCCACACAATGCCACCCCGGTTGACTTTGCGTTCCAGGTTCATACAGACGTAGGATACCGCTGCCAGTCCGCAAAGGTGAATGGAAAGATGGTCCCTCTGCGTTATAAATTGCGAGATGGAGACCAGGTGGAAATCATCACATCCAAGGATGTATCTCCCAGCCGCGATTGGCTGGCCTTTGTTAAAACCTCTAAAGCGCGTAGTCGGATATCCAACTATATAAATACCGAAGAGCGTGCAAGAAGTTTGAGCTTGGGAAAAGAACTTTTGGAACAAGAAATCCGCGAATTTGGTTTGGATCCGGCAGTAGAAATGGCAGGCGAGGTCTTCGAAGAAGCCGCCCAAGCCTGTGGCTTTAATTCCACCGATAGCCTGCTGACTGGAATTGGAATTGGAAAGTTGTCCACGTATCATGTTATCGAAAAATTGATCCCAAAAGAAAAGCTAGAGGGGAAAGAGCCTCGTGACAAAACATTGATCAAGCTTAAGGAAAGGCAGCAACCGGAATCCTCTCGTAATGCAATCAAAGTTCAATGTTTTAATGAAAATATTTTGATCCGCATTGGCAAATGTTGTCATCCGCTTCCCGGGGAACCAATCATTGGTTATATCACGAGAGGCAGGGGGGTCACGGTGCATCATATTGACTGCCCGAGTGTGGGCAATGTTATCAATGATTCAGAAAGGCTGGTTGGCGTTGAATGGGATACCGGCATAAAAACCATTTACCAGGCTCATATCGCCATTGTTGCGGCCGACAAACCCGGAATTATGGCAATCATCAGTCAGGCTTTCGCGGAATGTGGAATCAATATTACCCGGGCAAATGTCCAGCAGGGGTCACACAAAAGGGCTTATTTCGACCTGTCCATAGAGATTCACGATGTGGAACATTTGAACCAAATTCTTGAAAAGATACGTCAGGTGGATGGTGTTATTTATCTTGAGAGAATCAAGGATTTTAATAAAAATGCGCCTATCAAAGACAGGCTAGAGGCCTTGGGCGAAAAGCTGGTGCAACAGGGCGAACAGGAACTGAGCATTACTTGATGGCTTTGGTTATTTTTCCTGACTTTATGCAACGGGTGCAGATTTTAATGGTTTTTACTGAACCTTTCATCACCACCCGCAATTTTTTAATATTTGGTTTCCAGCGTCGGCGGGTTTTATTATTCGCATGGCTAACATTATTGCCAAACTGGGGTTTTTTATCACAAATCTCACATTTTAGGGACATCAAACTCTCCGAAATAGATTGTCTTAAAGATGGTGAGATGCTACCATAACCGCCTTAACGGGGCAAGAGGATTTGAAAATTCATTATGGATGTCAATAAAAATTCCACGATCAACGAGATTCTCAATGCCTACCCCGAGGCCATAAGGTTTTTCAAAGAAAAGCAAATGGCCTGTGGCAGTTGCTTTGCCGTAAAATTTGACACCTTGGAAAACGGGGCCTTGATGCACGGCATGGAAGTCAACGCCCTGATTGGTCAGCTCGAACAGTTTTTGAAAAACTTGCCTATCCCTATCGCTTCCGCGCAACACAAATAGTTTATTCTGTATTAACTTTCCATCTTTTCAACGAGTTTATGAGTAGGTTTTGTAGAGACCTTGGGTAGGAATGGTTAATTAGGAGCACGTTCTTACCAGGGAATTCCGTAAGGGATGGAGCCTTGGGGAAGAATTAGCCTAGAAACTTCGACTCGGCAATAATGTTTTCGAGAACTTTTCCTGCCAAGTCTTCACTGGAAACGTGGTAATCACCCTTTGCGATTTCGTTTTTGATACGTTCCACTTTTTCAGTGCGAATATCCGGAGCTGCATTGACGACTTCCGTGGCTTTTTGGATATCCTTAGCCTTGGAAGAAATGGCGATTTGCTCGGTACCACTGGTTGAGGAAGCACCGCTTTGACTTTGGGCGACAGACTTTTTGTCCCCGACCTTGATTCGATCTTGAACCGCTTTACCTTTAATTCGAAAATTGCTGCCTGGAATTTCCATTATACCAGCCTTTAAATACTTGTAAATCAATAGGCTAACTTATAACCGGTAGGGGGCTGAGACCTTTTTCCAACCTCCAAGTTGAAACCTGATCCTCTATAACAATTTATCGGTACTAGAAGAAATTACTTTAGCTGGGAATCAACAAAAAGCAAAAATTTTTGGAACTATAACTCCTTTAAAATACCGGGTTTTATGATATCTGTCAAGTTGGTGTCCATATATGTTTTGGTATGCGCGGATTCATATTTGGGTTCTCGTTGAGCTTGATATGGCGTAAAAACCATGATTTGCTGGTTTTATGGTCCAGACGCATTTTGCTATGAACTTTAGAAATCCTGTTTCCACGGTAGATATCCTCATGGAACAAGATGGGGAAATTATTTTATGGTAGCTCTATGGCAAAACTGAGACAGGTTCGAAACTTTACGATAGTTGGGTGTATGGTTTTTGTGCTTTTCTGGATCCAGCCCGGTTTTGGGAATATTTTGGATTCCAAAAAATATTCCAGAATCATCTGGAATTATCTGGAAACTCTCTGTGCTTTTGGCCCGAGAAATCCCGGCAGTGAAGGCTATCGTGAGACCCTCAATTTAATCCGAAAAGTGGGAGAAAAATACGCCGATCAGGTGGTGGAACAGCCATTTTTAGTGCGTACCCCTGAGGGAACCCAAGCTATGACCAATTTGGAGTTCAGGTTTCATGGAACCCAGGGCGGCGCGCCGATTTTGATTGGGGCTCATTTCGATACCCGACCCTTTGCCGATGAGGACCCGGATCCTGCAAATAGGTCAGAACCTATATTGGGCGCTAACGACGGCGGTTCGGGTACCGCGATATTGCTTGGGCTTGCTCAATACCTCAACCAGCATCCTGTTACCCGGCCTGTTCACCTGGTATTTTTTGATGGAGAGGATTTTGGTGCTAAGGGTTCCGGCCTGAACCTTTTAGGTTCGACCTATTACGCTCAGGAATTGGCTAAGAAGGAAAGGGCTAAATGGCCTTACTGGGTTCTGGTCATTGATATGGTAGGCGACAAAGATTTGCAGATCTTTAAGGAAACTCATTCCCTCAAGGGCAGTTCGAGTTTTCTGGATAAAATTTATGCTGTCGCCAGAGATCAGGGCGTCAAGTCATTGAAAGAGGAAACTAAATACACCATTTTTGATGACCATTATCCTTTCCACCAAATGGGTATTCCCTCCACTGTTCTGATAGATTTCGATTATCCTTACTGGCACACGCTACAAGACACACTGGACAAATGTTCCATTGAAAGCATGATTTCTATTTTCTCTGTTGTGGTGAAGACAATCGAGGATATTTAGCGCGAAATTAATGAAATATGGGTAGTTCGGAAAGTCTCTTTTTCGCTTCTTCGTTAAAGGGGTCAATTTGCAGAATTGTTTTCAATTCCTTTTCTGCATCGCGGTGTCTCTGATTTTTTTTGTGAATTTCGTAAAGTTTCCAATGCATGGAGAGAAAATCGATGCCCTGTTTTTGGGAGAGTTCAAATTTTTTATGGGCTTCATCCAGAAGGTTGAGCGCGAACAGGGAATTACCCAGATTGAAATTCGCGATAGCAAATTCCGGGTCGAGGGACAGTGCTTTTTTTAAATGCGCAATGGCTTCCCTTGGTTGACCTTGTTTGTTTAGTGCCGCCCCTAAATTGGAAAGGGCCTGGATAAAATTTGGATAAACCTGAACGGCTTTTTTAAACAGTTCCACCGATTGATCCAGCTTTCCCGAGCGAAAATAATATCCCCCAAGATTTGACAAGGCCTCCGGAAAATCAGGGGTCAGTTCCAGGGTTTTTTCATATTGGTCTATGGCTTTTTCGGGCATTCCCAGATCCCGGTAGGCAACGGCCAGATCGTAATGAGCGAGGGTAAAGTTTGGATTCCTAGCTAGTATTTTTTCAAATTCCGTGACTGCTTTGTTGGCATCTCCCAACCCATACAGAAAATAATTGCCCCGATAATACATGGCTTCCAGGGAAGCCTGGTCTTCATTTAGAAGTTTCTGAAATGAAAATGTTGTTTTTTGGTTCAGAAATTCTTTGACAGAATTTATGGGAAGTGCAAGATTGATGGATCGTCCCTCTATGGTGGCCAATCCAACAACCTGATTAGAACTGTTGACGACCGGCCCGCCGCTGAACCCTGGGCCGAAGGGGGTGGTTGTGTAAATAAAAGGTATTTTGGGGTGGGCTTGGGAATGAATTCCCAGAACAAATCCATAGGTCTGCACAAGTTGGCCATCGACCATATCTTTCTGTTGCATAACCTGTGCGGAGGGATATCCCAAAGCACTGGTGTAATCATAGGGTTTCACCGAAGAGGAGTCACCGATTTCGAGAGTGGAATAAAACCCTTCCTTTAATTTTAAGACGGCAAAATCACGGGCCCGATCGACCTTGAATATTCCCTCTACATCAGAATGCGAACCATTGGGGAAATGCACCTCAATAACATGGGCGTCCACCAGAACATGATAATTGGTAATCAGGATGCCCTCGGGGCGGGCTACAAAACCTGATCCCGTCCCAACGGTTTTTCCGGTTTTGTCTTTTGCGATGAGCAAGGCAACGGCATTTTTATTGACTTCATAAGCACTCGCAGACCCCGAAAGGATCATCAATCCGGCGATGAAGCAACAAATAATGGGTAGGAATAAACGGTTTCGCATGCCTTATAATTCTACGTCTGCCTTTGGTAAAAGGGCATCATAAAAGTATTACTAATCGGTTAACCCATTTTATAAACTGGCTGGAACGATTACAACTGAATTTAAAAGGAATTATTTGAGGAGGGCCAATATGGGCGAAACTGGACTGATAATATAGTCAAGCTGGCAAAAAAATCCGAGCCGGCTAGGCTAGCCGACCCGGATTGATGAAGTCTTCTACTTAACGTTAATTGTCACCGTTGCGGTCAAAGCCGGGTTATAGGGGACGTGATTGCCTTTGGCAAACAGGGCACGGATGGTGTGCTTGCCGGCAGAGAGTTTGATTTCCTTGCAGGTGGAGCCGTCTCCCATATGGATATGGTTGGCATCTTTTCCAATCGGCTTACTCAGGTCTTTCGGTAAGTCCACATCAACAATAATGTGGTGATGGCCTTTGCCTTCATTAACCCCCTTTTTGGCCGGTTGAACTTCAACCCCTTCCGTGGCCAGGCATACTTTTACCGGGCTGGACACCATGGCGCCATTAGGAGGATCGGTTATTGTTACGGCATTGCCCGCGACAGCGCTGGTTACTCCCATGATAAAAAGGAAAACCAATGACATAACCAGTTTTGAGTAAATGCTTTTCATTTTTTCTGAACTCCTCATATTAAGTGATTGATTATACTACTGCTTTTCTTTAAGCCTGCAGTCAGTTTCCTGCCGCAAAATATTAAATATATGTTAAATGGAATGCTTTGGGGTTAGGAAAGAAGTCAAAGTCGTCATCATTCTGAATGTTTTGGTTATACCCTCCTACCCCTTCGGGGCATGCGTGATGTCCTCTTTATTAACCTTCCTGCCCTGGAAGGTTAAAAGCGGGTGAAGATATACCACGCACTCAGTACTAGCTCCACGAAGAAATTATCCTTTTGGAATATTCCTCGTTTTTGAGATCCTCATCGATTCAAGGTTCCCCCAGGTTAAAACTTTTACAGGTTGTTCAACCTGCAAATTTAATACTGCGCAACTTATTTTTGATGATTCAAAAGGGCAGTCCGAATTTAGATTAAAAAAAAGAGAAAAAGTTTCAGAAAAAAAATATTCCCTGACAGGTATTGGTGGTTTTTACCCTATTTAACTTGACATCGGAATACGAGTTCCATAACCTCATAACTCAGTTTCATTTCCCTTGGGAGCATGTCAGATTAAGAGCTGGCGCCCCATTATGTATTTTTTCAGGAGATTTAGATGGTAATTACTGGAGATTGTCGATTCCTTCACACATGTGAGATGTGTGAGTTTAATAATGATACGGACTGCAAAGCCGACAAAAACGAGCATAACCGCTGGCTTGTCAACCATCGGATGAATGACATCAAGCATAAGCTTATTATCGGTAGTAATAAAGGTGGAGTGGGAAAAAGTACTGTAACTACCAACTTGGCTATTGCCCTGGTGGAAAAAGGTTTTGCTGTAGGGTTGGCGGATGCTGACCTTCATGGGCCTAACATCCCTAAATTATTGCATGCCGAGGATGTTCGGTTAAAATCTACGGATACAGGCATTGATCCTTATGAAACCAAAAATGGCCTGAAGGTGGCTTCGTTAGGGTTTCTCATTGAAGATCCCAATATGCATATTGCCTGGAGGGATGCCGTTAAATATGACTTTATTATTGAACTGCTGGGAAACATAAACTGGGGCCCATTGGATTACCTTCTTTTTGATCTTCCCCCCGGTACAGGCAATGAGCAAATCACGATCATCGATTTTATTGGTGATGTCGATGGGGCTGTGGTTGTTACAACCCCTCAGGATCTGGCGATTCTGGATGCACGGAAAATGATCTCTTTTGCCCGCGACAGCAATGTCCCCATAGTGGGGATAATTGAAAATATGAGTACGATGACCTGCCCGCATTGTGATGAAAAAATCGATGTGTTCAAGAAGGGTGGGGGAAAAAAATTAGCTGAAGAACTGGTATTGCCCTATCTGGGCAGTATTCCTCTTGATGGGGAGCTTGTCGCCACTTCTGATAGCGGGGAGCCTGTTGTCTTGTCTCGTCCAGATTCCGTAGCCGCCAAAGCCTTCATGCAATTGGCTGATAATTGCCATAAATTTCTCAATCCAATCCCGCATCTGAACTGATTTCGTTTGTGTATACCGTCGCTCTAGATTTGGGATAACACCTTCAAATTTACCCTTATATTCTCCTTTAAATTTTTCAGATTGATATGACATGGTAATTTTTTCTCCTGGATGGGTTCCATACAAGAGAACTTCTTTAACCTCTTCTGTTAAATTTTTCCAGGGAGTAATAAAATTGAAATCATAATGAAATGCCAAACTTTTTAATATAGCGCTGTACCAGTTTCCCCGGGGTTGTTCACCAATAGGGTCTATACAACCCTTGATGAGGGATTTATTTATATCCGGTACAATCAGTTCAGGATCAATTGATACTTTTGTTCCCAATCCATCGCAGGTACTGCAGGCACCAAAAGGTGAGTTAAACGAAAATGCGCGAGGCTGTAGTTCTTCAAAGGAAATATCACATTTGGGACAGGAGAAAAATTCGCTGTACAAATGTTCTTTTTTACCAATTTCATCTATAATCACCAGTCCATTGCCCACTTTCAGGGCCAATTCAATAGAGCCTATTAATCTATCCTTAATACCCTTTTTTGCAATAAGCCGGTCTACTAATACTTCAATAGTATGTTTGATATTTTTCTCAAGGTCAATTTTACCAGAGAGATTTTTTTCTTCTCCATCGATTCGAACGCGAACAAATCCCTCCTGGGCAATAGAGCGGAGAACATCCTTAAACTGTCCCTTCCGGGCGCGGACGGCCGGCGCAAGAACCTGAAATTTGGTGCCGTCTTTAAACAACAGAATTTTATCCACAATTTGCTGCACCGATTGCCGCTGAACGGGTCCACCGCAGCCGTAGCAATGCTGTACGCCGATTCGGGCATAGAGCAGGCGGAGATAATCGTAGATTTCAGTTATCGTTCCAACAGTTGAGCGGGGATTTCTGCTGGATGTTTTCTGCTCAATGGATATGGCTGGGGACAGACCTTCAATATAATCTACGTCTGGTTTTTCCATGATGCCTAAGAATTGCCGGGCATAAGCGGAAAGAGACTCTACATAGCGGCGCTGTCCCTCGGCATAGATGGTGTCAAACGCCAGGGAGGATTTCCCGGAACCGGATAAACCAGTAATGACCACCAGCTTATCACGAGGGATTTCCACATCTATATTTTGCAGGTTATGCTCCCGTGCACCTTTTACAAAGATGTGGTTTTTAAATAGAAATTTGCTGGTTTTCTCTTTCATGCGCAACCTGAAAGGTACATGAAAATGGAGAGGGGTAAAAAGAATTATTTACAGGATTTTGTTAAATTATATTCATACATTAAAATGCTTTTCTTTCATAGGCAGAATTAAAATACTCTTCGTAATTTTTCCTCATGGGAAAATCATGGACACCTGAATCTTGGCAAAAACTCACAGCCGAACAGCAGCCCAATTGGCCGGATTTAGATAATTATAAAACTGTACTGAGTGAAATTTCTCAATATCCACCCCTGGTGTTTGCCGGTGAAGTACGGGCATTAAAACAACAATTAGCCGAAGCTGCACAAGGCAACGGATTTCTCGTTCAGGGTGGGGATTGTGCCGAAACCTTTGCAGAATTTCGGGCTGACCCCATCCGGGATAAGCTGAAGATTCTACTGCAGATGTCGGTAGTGCTTACCTATGGCGCTTCCTGCAATGTGGTGAAAATAGGACGCATAGCCGGTCAGTTTGCCAAGCCCCGCAGCGCTGATACTGAAACCAGAGACGGTACAGAACTGCCATCATATCGGGGCGATGCTGTAAATGATATAAACTTTAATGAAAAGAGTCGGATTCCCAACCCCAAACGGCTGTTGCGGACCTATAATCAATCAGCCGCAACTTTGAATTTACTCCGGGCTTTTACCAAGGGGGGATTCGCAGACCTTAACAAAGTTCATCTCTGGAACCAGGAATTTATAGCCAGCTCACCACAGGGAAAACGCTACGAAGAAGTTGCCAACAGCATAGATGAAGCCCTCACTTTCATGAAAGCAGTGGGTATCAGCTCTGAAAACACGGCTGCCCTCCATCTTACGGAATTCTTCACATCCCATGAGGCCTTGCTGTTGGGATATGAGCATGCCCTCACCCGGCAAGATTCACTCACCGATAAATGGTATAACTGTTCGGCTCATTTCATGTGGATAG
>CATMOP010000048.1 GCA_950072225.1 uncultured Nitrospina sp. | reverse complement strand
TAATTTTTCAATTTCTCCTCTTAGCTTATCTGCTTCTTCCCATTTTTGTTGATTTCTCATTTTTTCTCTCAAAGACGCCAATTCTTGAACTTCAAAAGGAATTTCCTGATTTTTTAAGGAAGATTGGTTAACAATACAAAAGATAGAATTGAACCCAGCAATGAATTTTTGAGATTCCTCTATATCTTTTTTTGATAATAAATTATCATGGATTTTTTTATTCTTTTTTCTGGCTTTTGCTATCAAGATGCCGGTTTTTCCCCTGCATAGCTGGTTGCCTCATGCTTATATGGCTTGTCCCATTCCCACTTTGATTCTATTGACGGGAGCCATGTCAAAAACCGGCGCTTATGGCTTTCTGCGTTTTTGTCTGCCTTTATTTCCCGAAACGGTCGAAAGTTTTGCCATGGTCATTGGGTTGCTGGCGGCCACCGGGATGGTCTATGGAGCCTGGATCGCCATCGCACAAAAAGACCTGAAAGCCTTGGTGGCTTATTCCAGTATCAGCCATTTGGGATTTATTGTGATTGGCATCTTTGCTAATAACGGGACGGGGATTGAAGGCAGTTTGCTGCAGATGATCAACCACGGCATCATCGCCTCGGCGTTGTTTTTGATCGTTGCATTTATCGAAGTGCGGACGGGAACCCGCAACCTGGACGAACTTCGTGGTTTGAGCAAGGCCATGCCCGTTTTGTACGGAGCCTTTATGCTGATTATGTTGGCCGCTCTAGGGCTCCCCGGGTTAAATGGTTTTGTCGGGGAATTTCTTATTTTGATGGGAGTTTGGACATCCAGCATGTTTTCGGGGTTATCGGGTATTCTAGTTTTGATGGGTGCATTGTCGATTGTCTTTGCTTCCATTTATATGCTGTACATGTTCCAAGGCTCGATGCAGGGAAAATCGGATAGCTTGCCTGAAGGGTTGACCGATATTGATCAACGTGAGTTTAAACTTATTTTTCCCGCCTGCCTGCTCATTGTATTGATAGGACTTTATCCCAAACCTTTCATTGACCGGGTTACCCCCTCGGTTGAATCATTGCTCCATCTGGAAAAGACAGTCAACCTCCCTACCGGTGGGGACAGCGACCAACACTAGCCCTGGCCAAGCGGCCGGTGGCGACCGGCAATAGCTTGTTACCGCTAGCAATGGTGTGCTCGGCTCAAGGGGTCCTTGTTCCGCAAACTTTGACATGAGATTTGGCAAGAACATTGTTGATGGTATTTTTCTGGAACGGCCAAACCGCTATCTGGCGCGTGTCGAAGTTGCGGGAGAGGGGAAGGAAATTCTGGCTCATGTTCCCGACCCAGGTCGTTTGCCTGGATTGATGCTGGCCGGGAGAAAAGTACGGCTGGTGCATCAACCCTCGGAAAAACGTAAAACAGATTACACGCTGGTTTTGGTGCGGCACGGTTCAATATGGGTTTCGGTATTCCCGGTGTTTGCCAATGTTTTGATTCAGGAAGCGTTGATGGAGCGGAAGCTCCCCTTCCTTGAGGGCTATTCCGATTTTGCCAGCGAAGTAAAAGTAAGGAACAGTCGTTTCGATTTCAGGTTGGGGTTTTCGGTAAACCCCGCGTATGTTGAAGTAAAATCGGTGAGTCTGGTCGAACAAGGGCAGGGCAGGTTTCCTGATGCCCCGACAGAACGGGGAGTCAAACATGTCAAGGAGTTGATAGAGTTGTGCGCAAAAGGCTACCGGGCGGCGGTAGTATTTGTTTCTCAACGGTCCGATACCCGAACCATCACCTGCAATGATGACATTGACCCGGTTTTTGGAGAATGGTTGCGAAAAGCACTCGATGAGGGTGTGGAACTTTATGGTATGAATTGCAAGGTCACCCCAACCACGATTTCCCTGAACAAAGAGGTTGAGGTGATATTGTAACCCCACTAGGCGTGGAGCCAATGAGCAATAGCTTTCTACCCCTGCGGCTAGCAGCGACGTGGCAGTGAATCTGATTTTAAATTGCGCGCAAGGACGTTGGTTGCTTAACGGGCATTGCTAGTCGGCCCCACGCCTAGTGGAGGAGCCCGCTGAGGTCGGGAATGGTCAGCCATTGTCCTCTCTCAAGCACCCATTCCTGCTCAACGAGCCGGGTTACCAATTTGGTGCTGGGCAATACCGCGACCTGATAGCGGATGGAAACGAGGGCTCGGTTGAAACCTTTTTCGGGTCCTTTGGATGTAATGACAGCAGGGACTCCATTCTTGAAAAATTTGATATCTAGGATGGTCGCTTCAAAAAAAGTAATGCGTCGGGTCAACTCCAGTGATTGGGCCAAAAAACTGGCGCGATGGGCCGGGTGGACGAACCGGGCACTGATATCTATCGCTTTACTTTCAAACTCAAAATTAAAAGCCTCGATGCTTAAATCCAGATTTTCCTGGGTTTTGTAATATTGGTCCATAGTTTCGCAGGATACAGAAGTAAACAGAAGAAGAAAAAAAATCACTTTTTGCACAAGATTGGTTGTGTATTTGGATTTCAGCATGAAGTTAGATGGGTTGATGAAAAAAATTAAGGGGGTGAATAATCGCTCTTTCAACCCATTGATTATAGATAAAAACATTGAATCCTTCCAGTTCATAAGGTGGATCATTGGGGAATAATGTCAAAACCAGGTGGATTTAAACAGGTGAAACATAAAGCAGGTTCGCGAGGCAGGAATAGAAAACCTGGAAGCGCTCCGAAGTTTTCGGGAAAGAAAGGACTGACTCTTTGGGATCAGGCTTCCCGTTGGTATGACTCACTGGTTGGTGGCCAGGGCACGGATTTCCAAAAGGACATTATCATGCCTGGCGTATTCCGATTGTTGGAAGTCAGAAAGAAGGACCGTGTCCTTGATTTGGCTTGTGGTCAGGGGGTGTTTTCCCGCTATTTAGCCAGAAAGGGTATCCATGTCGAAGGGCTGGACTCCTCTTCTGAACTGGTGAAATATGCCCGGGCGCGATCGGGTCCTTCTATCCAGTATCATGTAGGAGATGCCGGGAATGCTGAAAACTTTGAAGCAGACCGCTTCGATGGTATCGCCTGCTTGATGGCGATACAAAATATCGAAAAAATGGACCTGCTTTTTAAAAGCGCGAGCCAATGGTTAAAGACGGGAAAACATTTTGTGGTGGTGATGACGCACCCATGTTTCCGAATTCCCCGCCAATCTCACTGGGGATGGGATGACGAAAAGAAACTTGAATACCGGCGGGTGGACCATTATATGACGGAAACCACCGTTCCTATATTGACCCCCCCCTTTGCTGATTCGAAATCGTTCACGCTTACGTTTCACCGCCCGTTGCAAAGTTATGTTTCAGCGTTGGTTCAAGCTGGGTTTTGCGTTGATGCGATGGAGGAATGGGTGTCGAACAAGAACAGCCTGCCGGGCAAACGGGCCAAGGCGGAAAACAGGGCTCGAAAAGAGATCCCGCTGTTTTTAGCTCTAAGGGCGCGATCAATACCGAACAAGGGTCAATTTCAATAGAAGAATACAATAATGAAAACAATATTACCTTATGAGGGACCCTATGCCCAGCTATACCTATGAACTACCTGAACAGGGACGGCTTTTATCTCTCATTCGCGAGAACCTGAAAAAAGTCGGGGAAGAGTGGAAGGAGATAGCGGATTTCATGCTGAAAGGGCATGTGGAATACAAACCCCTGAAGGCAAATCCCATGAGGTCGGGCAGTCAGTTTGTGTATCAGCGGGCTAAAGTAAACCTGACGATTTATTTTCCGGAACGCATTTTTGAACATTTTCTCAGTTGGCTGGATTCTGAAAAATTGGAACTGTTTAAAGCAGTTGTGCAATCTTCTCTGCCCAAGCGTTCAGGTTATGATATCCACGAATTCAAGATTCTTGGAATTATAGATGGGACTCACTAGCAATGGCTAGTGGACCCGGTCTGACCAGTCCATGTTAAAGGGGACGTCGTCTTCAATGGCTTTTCTGATGCTTGCCATCCACTGTTGGTAGAAGGTGGAGTTGTGCAGGGTGAGAAGACGCATGGCCAGGATTTCTCCTACCATGATCAGGTGTCTGAGATAGGCCCTGGAAAAATTTTTGCAAGTATAACAGGTGCAGTCCGGTTCGATGGGGTCGGGGTCGGTTTTATATTTTTCATTTTTAATATTTATTTTACCGCCTTTTACAAACAGGGAACCGTTTCTGGCATTGCGGGTGGGCATGACACAATCGAACATATCTACTCCCATGGAACTGCATTTCAAGAGATCTTCAGGAGTTCCCACCCCCATCAGGTAGCGGGGTTTGTTTGCCGGCAAAAGGGTAGCGGTGTGCCCGGTGATGTCATACATCAAATTTTTTTCTTCTCCCACGCTCAATCCTCCTATGGCGTAACCGGGAAAATCAATTTCCATTATTTGTTCCGCGCTTTTTCTACGAAGGTCGGGATGCATTCCGCCCTGGACGATTCCGAACAAAGCCTGCGTATCAGAATGCAACACTTCCTTGCAACGCTGAGCCCAAAGGGTGGTCAGTTTTAAGGACTTTTCTGTTTGGCTGAGGTCGGCAGTATGAGGAGTCGGTTCATCGAAAGCCATGATGATGTCTGCACCCAACGCTTGCTGGATTTCTATGGAACGCTCTGGGGAAATGAAGTGGGAAGATCCGTCAAAATGGGATTGGAAGGTAACACCCTCTTCCGTAACTTTGGCAAGCTTTTTGAGGCTGAAAACCTGATAACCTCCGCTGTCGGTGAGAATGGGGTGGGGCCAGTTCATAAATTTGTGCAGACCACCCAGAGAACGGATCAAGTTGTGCCCCGGCCGGAGATAGAGATGATAGGTGTTGCCAAGGATAATCTGCACCCCAAAAAATTCCAGGTCCTCCGGGGTCAATGCCTTTACAGTTGCCTGGGTTCCCACCGGCATGAAGCAGGGAGTTTCTATCTGCCCGCGGGGTGTGGTCAAAATACCCAGACGGGCACAAGAGTGGCTATGTGTTTTGATTACTTCAAAAGAGATCACGGTTTTTGATGAAAAAATTTTATAGATGAGCACCCCTTAGCAGGGGAGGCAGATAGCAATGACTTGTTAGCCGAGATAACTCTTTGTTAGCCAAATAAAGTATTGCCAGTCGGCCCCCACGCCGAGTGGCTCATCATGACTGAGAAGGTGATAACAGTTTTTCAAGAATGGCTTTTTGAACATGAAGCCGGTTCTCAGCCTGGTCGAAAACAATCGAATGCTCGCCATCCAGGACTTCTGATGTGATTTCCATTTCCCGGTGTGCGGGAAGGCAGTGCATCACCATAACGTCTTTTTTGGCGTGATCGACCAGTTTCTGGTTTATCTGGTAAGGAAGAAGGAGCTTTTTTTTATTTTCCGTATCTTTTTCCTCTCCCATGCTTATCCAAACGTCGGTATAAATGATATCCGCCTTTTTGACAGCTTCAAAGGGGTCTTCAATAATTTCCACTTTATCATTATCACCCAGACTTGGAGCCAGGTGGGATTGGCAACTTTTAGGACAGGCAATCACCAGCTGCATCCCCATTAACGAAGCGCCCATCATCCAGGAGTAGGCGACATTGTTTCCGTCCCCTACATAAGCTACTTTCACTCCTTCTATCCCACCGAGTTTTTCCTTGATAGTAAAAATATCGGAAAGAATCTGCAGGGGATGATTGAAGTCTGTGAGCCCGTTGATCACAGGTATCGTGGCATGCTCGGCAAGAGCGACGACTTCCTTATGGTCGTAGGTCCTTATCAAAATCCCATTCAAGTACCGGGATAGTACCTGGGCTGAATCCCTGATGGTTTCACCGCGGTTCAGTTGCAATTGGTTGCCGGACAAAAACAGCGCATGACCACCGAGCTCAAACATGCCCACTTCAAACGATATACGTGTTCTCGTAGAATGCTTGTTAAATATCATCCCCAGGGTCTTTCCCTTTAGAGGTAGATGCTGGATTCCTTTTTGGCGCTTTTCCTTGAGGTCCGCAGATTTTTCAAACAGGTCAAGGATTTCTTCCTGATTAAAGTCGTTGATGGCTAAGAGATCTTTTTTCATTTTCAGGTCTTGTTAGAACTCAAAAACTCGCTATTTATCGTTTAGTTTAATGAGGCTTTCAGACAGCACGGAGATCAAACTATCGATGTCTTTACGTGAAATAGTGAGCGGTGGGATAAACCGCAATACGTTCTGCTGGATGCAGTTGATCAAAAACCCCCGGTTCATGCAGTCGATAACTATTTCGTGCCCCGGTTGGTCTAGCTCCAGGGCGAGAAACATTCCCGTGCCGCGAGCTTCTTTGACGATGGGAATTTTTCGGGCAATTTTTTTCAATCGTTTCAAAAAATAGATTCCGCTTGCGTTGACTTTATTTAAGAAGTTTTTTCCGGTAATCACCTTCAGGGTAGCCAAGGCAGCAGAACAGGCCAGTGGATTGCCGCCAAAGGTCGCGGCATGGGTTCCTGGAACAAAAGATTTCATGACTCGGTTGGTGCCTGCCATGGCTCCTATCGCAATGCCTCCTCCCAATGCTTTCGCCATGGTCATGATATCCGGCTTCGTTTTATAGAGTTCATAGGCAAAAAGTTTTCCTGTTCGACCAAAGCCCGATTGCACCTCATCAAAAATCAGGAGGACGCCATTTTTCTGGCAGAGTTTTTTCAATCCACTGATGTAGGAGGGGTCAGCGATATTTACTCCTCCTTCTCCCTGTATGGGCTCAACCAGAATCGCACAGGTCTTTTGGGTTATTGCTTTCCGGGCTGATTGTAAATCATTAAAGGGAATATATTTGAAGCCTGGAAGAAGTGGTTTGAATCCAATGTGAAACTTTTTTTGTGCCGTTGCGGAGAGCGAACCCAGGGTGCGGCCGTGAAACGAGTTGTGCATGGTGATGATCTCGGTTCGCCCGGACTGTCCTTGGTCGAAAAAATACTTGCGAGCAAGTTTGATCGCCGATTCAATGGCTTCTGTTCCACTGTTGCAGAAAAATATCTTGTCGGCAAAACTCAAGGACGTTAGTTTTTCTGCTAATTGGGATTGGGGTTCGATATGGTATAAATTGGAAACATGGATCAGTTTTTCGGCCTGTTTTTTTATGGCCGCTACAACTGATGGATGGCAATGCCCAAGGTTGTTAACGGCAAGGCCGCTGACAAAGTCAATATACTGTTTTCCCGACTTGTCCCAAACCCTGGAACCTTTCCCTTTGACGAGGACAATCGGGTAACGGCCATAAGTCCCGGCAACGTGTTTTTCCGTAAGCTGGATGATGTTCTTGTTCATCAGTTTTTTTGTGAGAATAAATGAAGAGGAAACTTTAGCATAAAAATTTCTTGAAAAACATAGAAACATTCTTGACAGCGAGGGGTCATGCAGGTTTCACCATCGAAGGGCAATATTGCCGATAGGGTTTTGCGTGGGTTCAGGAAAATACTGGATTTTGTGTTTCCACAAAACTGTGTTTCCTGTGACGGCAAAATCAATTTGGGAGATCATTTCCTCTGTGCTCCCTGCAGAGGGGATATCGGATTTATTCGACAACCATATTGTTTTCAGTGTGGGGTGCCCGCGGACTTGTCTTATGCTTATCCGCACGAAGAATTTGTGTGTGGGGATTGCAGGCAAAATCCTTTTCATTTTGATCAGGCAGGTCCCTGGGCTTGTATGATACGGTTTTAAGGACAGCGATCCACCATTTCAAATACCGCAAGCAGATGGGGGTGCTTGCAGAAATGGACCTCCTGCTTGAAAAATATTTTGCGGAGAACCCCGGCTTTTGCCAGGGTTTTACAGTTGCTCCCATACCCTTGTATTTTAATAAGATGAAAGAGAGGGGATTTGACCAGGCTTTCCTCATCGCACGGCAAGCCGCAAAGGTTTTGAACCTTCCGCTTGAAGGGGGATTATTGAGGCGGGTCAACGCGACAAGTCCGCAGGCGACCATGACCCGTACAGAAAGAGCCCGTAACATTAAAGGAGCGTTTGAGGTCAATCGTTCCGAGTTGGTTGCAGGAAAAGATATTTTATTGGTGGACGATGTGTTCACGACCGGGGCAACGGTCAATGAGGCGACGAAGATTTTAAAGAAAAAGGGTGCGGGGAAGGTTCATGTGTTCACTCTGGGAAGAGTGGTTGTAGGAAAAGGGTCGGGTCTTTAGGGGGAAATAAAAAGGCGGGACAAAATGTTTTGTCCCGCCCTTGAAAAGTCAGTGTGGTGTTACAAAATACCAGCAAACAATGCTGGCTATATAACCCAGTGCGATGACGGGAGCCCATTTTAAATGGGACAGGAATGAATAATGTTCTCGGTCGACCCCCATTACCGCGACCCCTGCCGCAGAACCCACAGAAAGCAGACTGCCCCCCACCCCGGCGGTCAGGGTGACTAAAAGCCATTGATCGAGACCCATTTCGGGGCTCATCTTGAGAACCGCATACATGACAGGGATGTTGTCAACAATGGCAGAAAGGAGGCCAACAATTATATTGGAGTATGTGGGACCGAGGGTTCCATACATGCTTTCACTGACGAGTGCCAGATAGCCAATGTATTGCAATGCGCCTACGGCAGTGAGAACGCCAAAAAAGAAAAGCAAGGTATCAAACTCCACTCCTTCCACTTTGGTGAAAATGTCAAAACGTGGACGGTCTCTTTGTTTATCAAAATTTCCCATTTTCTCAAGGTGTTTGTGTTCTCCCCAGCGTTTTAAATACCATCCCATCATCATCAACAGCCCGAGCCCGAACATCATTCCCAGGAAAGGGGGAAGGTGGAGGAATTGATGAAAAGATACTGCGGTGGCAATCGTAAAAATGCCAAGTCCAATGATGACCTTGGCTCCCGGTTTGAGTTCTATCTCCTCATCTCCCACTTCAGGATATTCGTCTGGAACGAAGAAATATATGATGGTTGCCGGAATGATCCAATTGACGATAGAAGGCAGTACTAGATAGGAGAATTCCATCGTCTGAACTTTCCCTGAAGTCCAGACCATCAAAGTGGTGATATCCCCGAAAGGACTCCAAGCTCCTCCGGCGTTGGCTGCGACAACAATATTGACGAACGCGGGAACAATGAAACGTCCATTACCATTACTGACTGCAAGCGCTACGGTGGACATCAACAGGGCACTTGTCAGGTTGTCGGCAAGGGGTGAAAGCAGGAACGTAATTCCCCCTGTGGCCCAAAATAATTTTTTAAACCCCAGACCCTTTTTAAGCAACCAAACCCTTAACGCTTTAAAGACATTCCTTTCATCAAGAGTATTAACATAGGTCATTGCTACCAGGAGAAAGAAAAACAGCTCACCGATTTCCGCGATCAACTCTTTAACATAGTCATGAGCATGCCCGCCCCCGTGTTGGGCTTCATAGATGCCGATGAGGCCCCACATAAAACAACCGATCAAAATGACCGGTTTGGATTTGCGCATATGGATCTTTTCTTCAAATATGACCAGGGTATAGGCAAGACAAAAACAGATCAGGGATACATAACCGACCCAGGTAACTGTTAGACTGTGCATTCTTTCGGTCCTATGGAAAAAGGTAAAAATTGGCCCAAGCGGAATATTTGCAATCGCCCCGGCCTCAAGATGAGCTTAATAACCTGATTTATTTAAAGATATTGGTTTTTCATGATAAATCAACAATCATAGAAATACAAGCAAATGTCAGCTTTGGCTAAAATTTGTGCCAGCAAGTTTTGTGTTTTTGCTCATGAATATAAATGGGCCTGTCTTACCCGGATCGGCGCCGTTGGATTGTGAAAATCAGGGCAACCTCGTTAGCCCTTGATTCAGTGGTGGGCCCAAGCAAGATTTTACCGTCAACAACTTATAAACTAAGGTTTTCCCGGGAGGAGGGTGGAAGAACAATAAAGTTGACTGCAAGATCGGAAGAGCACA
>CATMOP010000047.1 GCA_950072225.1 uncultured Nitrospina sp. | reverse complement strand
GAATGAACCTGTTTTTTGGCAAAGCCAAATGCTCCATTTGCCATAATGGTCCTGTGTTCACCGACAGCGGATTTCATAATATTGGGGTTAAGGCCGCTGGTTCGCTAAAGGTAGATTTGGGACGCTATAACGAAACCAAAGATGATTTCGATAAAGGTGGTTTCAAAACGCCTGGGTTGAGAGACATCACCAAGTCCGCTCCCTATATGCATAATGGGGTCAAGACCACTTTAGAAGAGGTGATTGAGTTCTATGATCGCGGGGGAGATGTAAAGGAAAACCTGAGTCCGTTTATTACCCCGCTGGGGCTGAGCAAACAGGAGAAGAAAGACCTGGTGGAGTTTTTAAAATCCCTTGATGGAGAACCGATTCTGGTGTCATTCCCCATCCTTCCTTAATGGATAGGGTGATTGCAAAAAGGCCCGGGGCCATCCGGGCCTTTTTTATTTGACTCGGGAATTTTTAAAGAGGCTGTAGGCAAGAGTGAACCAGCCAATCATGAAGCAGAGCCCGCCTAGAGGGGTGATGGGTCCAAAAAAACGGGGACCATCGAAGGTGAGTATGTAAAGGCTTCCAGGAAATAAAAGAATCCCCACACTGATCCAACGGGCAGATCGTTTTAGTTTGGAGCGGATCTCTTCATCGAGAACCAGCATCAGGATACCGATAGCGATCAGGCCCAGAGCATGATAACCGAGATAGTCGGTAGCGGTGTGAAACGTTGCGAGTTTTTTTTCGGTCAACTGGGCTTTTAATGAATGGGCGCCAAATGCGCCAAGCAGGACGCTCAATCCCGCAAGGCCCGCCCCCAGCGATACCCAGCCGAGGCCCGGCTTGTTATTGCTGGTTGAAGTCTTGTTGTTTTCTTCCATAACTTTTAATAACGTGATTTTTCATTGCCACCGGCCGCATGGTCGGGCTAGCCGACTATATTGAATCTTCTTGCCCGGTATTTAACTCCGAATTCCTTATTGACGATGGTCTCGCACTGGGCCTCATCCACGTCTTTTTGTTGCGTGACTATGGTGGCTTGCACCTCGGGAATATATTTCTTGGCTTCTGTTATAAACTCTTTGATCTTGTCATAGATCCCGTTCCTGAACATAGGCAAAGGCTGGCAGATTTCGTCATAGGCTTCTGAAGTATCGGTATTGAGGCTAATCGAGATTTCATCAATCAGCCCTGACAATTCCGGAAGGATATTGCGTTTGTTAATTACATTGCCGTGCCCGTTAGTATTGATTCGTACACGTCCCCCGGCATCTTTTATTTTTTGCGCCACTTCCTTGATGACATCCAGCCTCAATGTTGGTTCGCCAAAGCCGCAGAAAACGATCTCGTCATAGTTTTTAACATCATCAATGGAATTCCAGACTTCCTTTGCGGTCGGCTCCCGATTCAGCGCCAGGTTGTAACCTTGAACTACGGGTTTGGTCAGCCGGGTGCAGAAAACGCAATCCGCCGTGCACCGTTGTGTCAAATTAAGGTAAAGTGAATTGCGGATTTTATAAGAAACGGTTCCGGTTTTGGCATTTTCTCCAATTCCAAAAAGTTCGAAAAAGTTGAGGGCCATAGTGCGTTGTACGTCGTCAATTTTCAGTCCGCGAATTTCCGCAAGTTTTTCGGCGGTGAAATTCACATAGGCCGGTTCGTTGCGTTTGCCCCGGTGGGGGACGGGGGTCAAGTAAGGGCAGTCGGTTTCGGCGAACAGCCGGTCCGCCGGAATAGTTTTTGCCACCTCCCGCAGGGCCTCGGCTTTTTTGAAAGTTACCGAGCCGGAAAAAGAGATATAAAATCCCATCTCCAGCGCTTTGTCGGCCAGTTCCTGATCTCCGGAAAAGCAGTGGAAGATTCCTGAATGTGCTGTTGGGTCATTCGGGTAAAACTCGGACAGGATAGCGATGATATCTTCTTTGGCATCCCGACTATGTATGATGATGGGCTTGTTCATTTCACGGGCCAGCTGGATTTGATTGCGGAAATGAGTGCGCTGGACATCCTGCGGGGAATAATTTTTGAAGAAGTCGAGTCCGATCTCGCCAAGGGCAATGACTTTCGGGTGCAGTAAAAGTTGCCTCAAATGGGCATAGGTATCTCCGTTGATGGACTTGACATCGTGCGGGTGGATGCCGGCGGTGGCGTATATGAAGTCATGCTGTTCCGCCAATTCCATGGAGCGGTAACTGCTTTCGATATCACAACCGATATTAACCATGTATTGCACGCCGTTTTCGCGGGCGCGCTCGATGACCGCTTCACGGTCTTCGTCAAAATCGGAAACATCGATATGCGCATGGGTATCAATGATCATCTTACCTGGACCCCCTGTCCCGGTTCCTGATCGAATCCGGCCAGAATGATATTGCCGTCATTGCTTGCGGCCAGGACCATGCCTTGCGATTCGATACCCATCAACTTGGCGGGTTTGAGGTTGGCAACGATGATCACCGTTCGTCCAACGAGGTCTTCCGGTTCATAACTTTCGGAAATTCCGGCAAGCACCTGCCGGGTCTCGGTGCCGATATCGACTTTCAGTTGAATGAGTTTTTTTGATTTCTTAACTTTCTCTGCTTCGAGAATTTTTCCGGTCCTCAGTTCCACCTTCATGAATTCATCAATGGTGATTTGATTGCCGTTATCTTTTTTCTCTTCTTTTGGGGACGAAAGTTCAGTAAGAATTTGTGCCGCCTGCTTGTCCTCGATTCTTGGGAATAACTGTTTGGCTTTTTGCGTCTGGCTTCCGGGTTTCAACCCGCCCCATTGGTTGATGGACTTCATACCTTGTTCTGCAATGGGGGCTTCGATTCCCAATTGCTTCATCAACGATTCTGTGCTTTGTGGCATGAACGGATTCAACAACACCCCCAAAACGCGAAGCGATTCAGCGGAGTTATACATAACGGTTTTTAATCGTTCTTTGCCTTCGTCCGTTTTTGCGAGATTCCACGGGCCGGTTTTGTCGATGTATTGATTGGTGGTATCCACCAGTTCCCAGATCTTTTGCAGGATTTTATTGTAAGCCAGTTCGTTATAAAGTATGCGTACTTCAGCAATCACTTCTCCAGATTTTTCAGTCAAGGCCTTATCTTCAGGTCCATTCGTTGCAGGAGTTGGCACAACCCCAGCAAAATATTTTTCCATCATATTGACGGTTCGGTTGAGCAAGTTGCCGAGGTTATTGGCCAAATCGCTGTTCAGTCTGCCTATGAGGGCTTTGTGTGAGAAGTCGCCATCCTGTCCGAAAGGAACTTCCCGCAGAAGGAAATAACGGATGACATCAACCCCGAACTGGTCGATCAACTGGTTGGGCTCGACAACATTTTGTAATGATTTAGACATCTTTTGTCCATTCACCGTCCACCAACCATGCGCGAAAATATTTTTAGGCGGTTCCAGTCCAATGGCTTTGAGCATGGTGGACCAATACACCGCGTGCGTGGTGAGAATATCCTTGCCTACCATATTGTGATCAGCGGGCCAGAATCCAGAGGCCTTGATATCGTCCAGCGAGCCGTGGATGGAGATATAGTTGATCAGGGCATCGAACCAGACATAAGTGACGTAATCCCCATCGAAGGGAAGGGGGATGCCCCATGCAAGTCTGGATTTGGGCCGTGAGATGCATAAATCTTCCAGCGGTTTTTCCAGGAAACCAAGCACCTCGTTTTTCCGGGAAGCAGGCAGAATGAAATGCGGATCATTTTTAATTCTATCGATCAGCCATTGCTGATATTTTCCCATGCGAAAAAAATAATTATGTTCTTTGATCTTGTCTACCTTGCGTTGGCACTCAGGACAGTTTCCTTCCGCCAGGTCTTTCTCGGTCCAGAACCGTTCGCAGGGCGTGCAATACCATCCTTCATAGCTGTCTCGGTAAATCTCATCCCTGGAATGGAGTTCCTGGAGAATGTCGCGGACTAATTTCTTATGTCGCTCCTCGGTGGTGCGAATGAAATCATTGTTGGAAATGTTGAGCCGCACCCAGAGCTCCTTGAATCGCTGATGAAGTTTATCGACATGTTCCTGAGGGCTCACACCAACGTCATTGGCGGCCTGTTGGACTTTCTGCCCATGCTCATCGGTGCCGGTCAGGAAAAAGACTTCAACCCCTTCGAGGCGTTTGTAACGGGCAACCACATCCGCCGCGATGGTGGTGTAGGCATGGCCTATATGGGGGACATCGTTCACGTAATAAATAGGAGTGGTGATATAAAACTTGTTTTGCTGCATGGAATGGTTTTTCAGCTTCAGGGTTATTGAGAATTTTGGGATTTTGGCAGTTCGTCCAGATGATAGGTCATTATACTTTCATCTTCCAACAAAACCACGACACGTTGTTCCAGAATTTCATTTTTAAGGACCCGGCCTGGGCCTTCCGGAGTTTGAATCGGGCTGTTTATTCTGGGCAGGTTCTTGATAAGGGCTTTGTAGTTGTCATGCTCATATTGCAGGCAACACATGAGCCGTCCGCATACGCCGGAAATTCTACTGGGATTGAGCGCCATCCCCTGGGTTTTGGCCATTTTTATGGTCACCGGTGTAAAGTCTGGCAGCCAGGTGGAACAGCAAAGCGTTTCCCCGCACACTCCATAACCTCCTATGACCTTGGCCTCGTCACGCACCCCGACCTGCTTCATCTCAATGCGATGGTGCAGGTTGGAAGCAAGATCACGGATCAATTGGCGGAAGTCCACTCGACCTTCGGCGGTGAAGAAAAAAATCGTCTTGTTCATATGCGGCTGATGCACCACCCGACTCAGGTTCATCGGCAGTTTCAGCTCTATTATCTTTCCACTGCACAAAGTTTTAGCCTTTTTCTCAACCTGATGCCGCCGGTTTTCCGCCTGGAAATCATTGTCATTGGCGATGCGTAATACCCGGTTGAAGGTGGTGTCTTGGCGAAAATTGGGAATCTTGTTTGAGGCCACCACACCCATTTTTAATCCCTGCTGGGTGTTGACCATTACTGTCATCCCTACTTTTAGCTTAAAGTCTCCCGGATTATAAAGTTCCGATTTAACCTGGACCAGGATTCGCACTCCGATAAGAAACTTGGGCGGCTGCTTGGCAGTAGGGGGACATTCTTTAACAGCGGTATTCATAAATTCTATGCAACCTCACAAAATTCGATAAGCATGTTTTCCAGAAACAGCTGGGCATTGGCGTTGCCGGACAAAGCGGTCTGGGTATTGCGGACGGCGGTGAATCGATCCAGCCAAGCTTTCAGACTGCGGGTTTGCGCTACCAGTATCATTTTAGCCGATAAATTCCTGTTTTGGATATCTGATTGACCGCAACCGGAACGATAGAGGGCCAGGTCGCGAATCAAAACTAAAAATTCGTTTAACATCGATTGAAGCTGTTCGGTCTGTCTTGCCCAGGTTTTCGCAAAGGAAAATACGATATCCATGCGGTCGAAAGACACTTTTTCCAAAATTTCCAGCAGTTGTTCTCTTAAAACTTCCATTTCCGTGAAGTTCTCCGCCAATGCCCGGTCCACACTTCCCTGTGACCGTTGGGCGTGAAAATCAAGTTCTAATTCTGTCAACGACTCGCCCGCCTCCTGAAGCTTAGATTGAATGATTTTCCTGATATCTGAAGAAGATAGACGGTGAAACGGTATCCCTTGACACCTTGAAAGAAGGGTCGGCAATAATCTATGAGGATTGGAAGAGATCAATATCAGCACGGTGGAGCTGGGAGGTTCTTCCAGTGTCTTTAAAAAGGCGCTCGCGGCATGGTGATTCAAAAGATCAGCAGAATCGATCACCACGACTTTTGTTTTTCCCTCATAGGGTAGGTAGGCCAGTTTTTTTTGCAGGTCACGAACCGTTTCAATCCTAATGGCCAATTCCCGGGATTTTGGGGTGCTTGTTGGTTCGATAAAGAAAAAATCAGGATGGACACCACGCTCAATTTTCAGGCAGGATTCGCATTCATCACAGGCATCCAGTGGGTCAGGCCCTTTACAATTGAGAGCTTTGGCCAGGGCAATGGCTAGCTTTTTTTTCCCGATACTTTCCTGCCCATAAAACAGGTAGGCGTGTGCGATACTGCTGTTTTGGAGAGCGTTTGTCAGTATTTTTTTAGGCTGTGACTGGCCCAGAATTGATTTGAATGACATGGTATAAACATTTGACTCACCTATTCTTCCAACACCGAAGATACAGGGAAGGTTTATTTTGTTAAAATGTTCCGGATTACGGCCTGGTTAAGGAAGGGCAGAGGAGTAGCCACAACTCCTTAAGAGAGTTGAGCTTATCCCGAATCCACTCATGTCTTATCTTAATACAGGGGCTCGCGGGTGTAAATCAAAAAGGGTCTTAGGCCAACCGTTTTATTTAGATAATGAGTAGCTTGTTAATAGATGCGGTGGAGGTATCGCTGTTTACTTTTTTTAATACTTTATCCCGACAAACATTGAAATAAAGGGTCGTTTGTGGTTATAATCCCTCCGATTTTGCTACAATTACGGGAAAGCATCGTTAAACTGATTTGTAATAGGATAGATTCATGGCCACCAAAGAAAAAGCCAAGCGTAACGTACAGAGAAAACGAAAACCTAAATTAATGGCCGTTATCAACGAGGCCTGTACCGGTTGCGCTGGCTCACCTATCTGCATTACCGAGTGCCCGGTCGACAATTGTATGTTTGAGGTGGAAAACGAGCATGCTCCGGCTTTTAATCTTGTCTATGTAGACCCTTTATTGTGCATTGGTTGTAAAAAGTGTATCAGCAAAGGCCCCATGGATACTTTCTTAGAAGGTTGCCCTTGGGATGCTATTGATATGATTCCAATTGAGGCTTATGAGCTTGAATATGGTTCCCTTCCTTATTAACTATAGAACCCTTTAAAATTTGTTGAATTTCAGGTGTGAAGAGGAGGTCTTTTAAAGGCCTTTATGGGTGTTGGCCCCATGAGAGAATCACCCTGTTCCCGGATTAATGCTCAGGTTGCTGGTATTTAGACCATATTTTCAAGTATTTGAGCGGGTTAAGCCGCGGAATTTTTTTTTGGACAACCTCAAAACGTTGAGGTATTATGGGCCCGATTTCCTGCTAGTCAATTCCTCCCAAGTATTAATTTGATGAGTAAAAACAACGGCCTCCGTCAAGGTATGCAGATAGCGTTCAGATTGGGAACTGAACTGACGGTAGCCACGTTAATAGGTGCTTTACTGGGTCATGGCGTGGATCGATTTTTCGACACGCGGCCTTGGGGTTTAGCGGTCGGGGTTATAGTGGGAGGGGCCGCAGGGTGTTTGAACGTTTATCGGACGGCGATGTTGTTGGATATGGAAGACGATGACAATAATAATTCTTGACTTGGATCAGATTTAAATTATGGAAAGCCCGTTACATCATTTTGAAGTTCATACCCTTATTCCTATTCATATAGGGGGGCTGGACCTTTCTATCAACAATGCCGTGGTGGCGATGTGGGTGGGTTTGGCCATCATTGTCGGAGCTTTCATGCTTGTGGTGAGCCGGGGCATTTCTCCCATACCTGGAAAACTGCAGAGCATTCTGGAAATTGCCCTGGAATTCATACGCAATTTGGTCTTTGAGTTTATCGGGAAAGAAGAGGGCAAAAAATATGTTCCGTTCATTGCCAGCCTGTTTCTCTTTATTCTGGCCTGCAACCTGATCGGGCTGGTGCCGGGCTCTTACACGATTACCAGCCAGGTGGTGGTGACTGGAACTTTTGCTTGCGGCATTTTTATCATGACTCTGGTGATTGGGTTTAGCAAGCACGGCATGGGTTTTTTTGGAATTCTGGTGCCGCCAGGGGTTCCTAAAATTATGATTCCTTTGATGATTCCCATTGAAATAGTCAGTATGCTGGCGCGTCCTATCTCGCTGGCGGTGCGGTTGTTCGCCAATATGACGGCGGGGCATACTATTCTTGCGGTGCTGTTCGGGCTTGCTATGACATCGCCACTGTGGGTGAGCTGGATGCCTTTTGGATTCACAATAATCATTAACGGATTGGAAATCGCCATTGCGTTTATTCAAGCTTATATTTTCACAACGCTGACCTGTGTTTACATTGGCGATGTGGTCAAGTTACATTAATTTTTTTGTCACAAACTTTTCGTAGGAGGGAAGAATGGGTTCTGAAGCTGCTGCATTAATTGGAATGGGATTGTGTGCCGCTGGTTTTTTTGGTGCTGCCCTGGGGATCGCTTATATTTTTGCGAAAACCATCGAAACCGTTGGGCGTCAGCCTAATTGTGAGGCGCGGGTTGCCAAATATTGCTGGATCGGTTTCGCGCTGGTAGAAGCAATTGCACTGTATGCTCTGGTTATTGCCTTTATCATTATGCCGTAAAGGAGGCGGAGAGCCTCCGCTGGCAAATTGCAATGGCTTTATTTTGTGGGCAAACATTCTCTCGGCTCTTTGATGAGCCATTGCTCATTGGCCCCACGCCGAGTGGCTGGGTGCCACTTTCCTGTTGGATGAACTTTAATTAAGGATGGGATATGCCTCAATTTGAACAGGTTTCTGTTTTTGGCTCGCTGATTTTCTGGTCGCTGATTTCCTTCGGACTTTTGTTTTTTATTCTTAAGAAATTTGCCTTTCCTCCTATTCTCGAAGCTCTGGAAGAACGTGAAAAAAAGATTCGCAGTGATATTGAAAACTCCGAGAAGCTGAAAGAAGAAGCGCAAGAGATTAAAAAAGAACTGGAAGAAACACTAAAAGCCGCGCATGGCAAGGCCGAGACGATTTTGCAGTTGGCCCATGATGAGGGCAAGAAGCTTCAGGAGAAAAGCCTCCAGGAAACCGAGGCAAAAGTCCGGCAGATTCAAAAAGATGCGGAGCAGGAAATTCAAAGCTCACGCAACAAGTTACTCCAGGAAATCCGCAGTTACACCGCGGCATTGACGATTGCCTCCACAGAGAAGTTCCTGAAAAAGGTTCTGGATGACGCGGATAAAAAAAGGCTTGTGGAAGAGTCTATTGAGCAGGTGATTGAGGAACTGGAAAAACGTCAGAATAATTGACGTTTAAAATTAGGGCTGAACCATGCTGGAAAATCAAATTGGAAAAAGATATGCTGAGGCGTTGTCCGGGAATATTGCGGACACGGGTGCGCTGGAAAAGGCTCTGGAAAGTTTGCAGGCCTTTGGAGATGCCCTTAAAATCGAAAAACAATTGGAGAGTTTTTTTAAGCACCCTTCCATAGCTACGGAAAAGAAAAAAACCGTAGTTCAGGAGATATGCAGCCGGCTTCAGGTAGGAGACAAAGTATCCAATTTGCTGGTTTTGCTCAATGAGCGAGGCAAGATTCTGTATTTGGAGAAAATTGTCGAATACTTTGAAAAGGCGGTGGACCGTCGGTTGAACCGAGCACGCGTCCATGTCACTTCTGCCTATCCGTTGACCAATGAAAACATTGACCGTTTAAAAATCGCGCTGAACAAGATTTTAGGGAAAACCATTTTGATCGACACCGAGGTGGATGAGTCGCTGATTGGCGGCATTATGTTGCGCATCGGGGACCAGGTGGCAGATGATTCCATTCGCAACCGCTTGGAGATGTTGAAACGAACAATAGAAAAAGAGGAGGTAGCCTAAGTGAATTTACGAGCCGATGAAATCAGTTCCTTGATTCAAAAGCAGATTGAAGGCTTTGAAGAAGGGATCGAGCTCAAGGAAACCGGTCGGGTGATTTCGGTAGGGGATGGAATCGCGCGTATTTACGGCCTGGGAAATGCCATGTCCGGTGAACTTTTGGAATTTCCCGGTGGCCTCGTTGGCATGGTTTTGAACCTTGAAGAAGACAATGTCGGGGCGGTTCTGCTTGGTCGAGACGATGACATAAAAGAAGGCGATGAAGTCATAACTACTCCATATAGTGTTATTATGGATGCATCTATGCCCTTATATGTAGGGGCAAAACCT
>CATMOP010000046.1 GCA_950072225.1 uncultured Nitrospina sp. | reverse complement strand
AAAATCGCTCATTTAGCAATAGTAATACCTTTAACTTTTTCACTATCACTTTTGGCATTATTTAATACTGCCTCTAGTGAAAACTTTTCCAATTCCAAAATCAAGGTTTGGGGTGCGAAAGGAAACGATCAGGGAAAGTTTAATGAGCCTTTTGCTATAGCTGTTGATCAGTCAGAAAGAGTTTACGTAGCGGATGCCCGAAATCATCGGATCCAAATATTTGATCAAAAAGGTAAATTTTTAGGACAATGGGGAAACATGGTAATGGTCCGGGAGATTTTGAAAAACCTTCCGGGATTGCGGTTAATAATGATGGCGACATCTTTGTGTCCGATTATGATTTAGACCGTATCCAGAAGTTCACCCCCCAGGGCAATTTTTTAATGCAGTGGGGAACCCCTGGAAAAAATCCTGGACAGTTTGATTCACCTACCGGGATAGCCATTGATTCCCATAATTATCTTTATGTAACCGATACCTATAATCACAGAGTGCAAAAATTCAATTTGCAGGGCAAATTTTTACATGAATGGGGTGAGCATCAGCCTATTTCTACGGTAAGATCTTTTTTTAATTTTTTGATTAGTCCTGAAGCGGAAGGTAATTTTAATTATCCGACCCGGATTGCGGCTGGACCAAACAGTACTATTTATGTGTCCGATGCATACAATAACCGCGTCCAGGCTTTTTCAAAAGATGGAAAATTTCTTTTTCAATTTGGAGGCAGCGGATTTTTGGGAGGAAGTTTTCGGGTGTCTTCAGGAATAGCGGTTGATATAAAGGGACATTTATATGTGGCGGATTTTTATTATAATCGTATTCAAATGTTCACCGAAGAGGGTTCTTTTTTAACCGAATGGGGTGAAGAAGGGGAGAAAATCGGTCAACTCAAAGGTCCTACTGATATTACTGTAGATGATCAAGGGGGTATCTATGTTGTGGATTGGGGCAACCATCGGATACAAGTGCTTCATTTAAATGGTGGCTTGGATTAACTTGGGGTACAAGTCCCTATAGAAAAGTAACGAAAATGGAAAAAAACTCATTAAAAAATTAGTTCCAACTGGAGTGATATGCCTATTGAGTATGGTTTATAATTCCTTTATAATTAAGCAGTTAAACTTTTTTGAGAGATGGATATGTCGGGATTAAAAAGCGCTTGGGAATTGAGCCTGGAACGTTCGAATAAGCTGGTTCCTGAGCTCAAAAGCCAGAAAAAACTGACTAAAAAACAAAAACAGGAAATTGCCGAGGTTCGAAACGAATATACCGCCAAGATTGCCGATCTGGATGTGACTTCCCACGACAAGATTCGCAAATTGTCGGATGGGGTTTCTCCTGAAGAGATTGGAGCGATAAAAGCAGAATTAGAGAAGCAGTTTCGATTTGAGAAGAAAGCTTTGGAAGAGCGAATGGAAAAAGAAGTGGAAGCTGTCCGTAACCGAAAAAATTAACCCTGTTACCTGCCTGGCCCCTGAAATCAACCCCTATCGTTTCCCTGTCTTATTTTTCTCATTGCCTGCATTTTTATTTTTTTACGATAAAGCCTGAATGAAAACCGCCATAAAAATAATTATCCACGATGCCTTGGAGAATGCCCGGCAAGCAGGAGAGCTGGAGCTTTCCCCGTTTCCGGAAATTGTGGTGGAAAAACCCAAAGACGAAAAAATGGGAGATTTTTCAACCAATGTTGCCATGACGCTGGCGCGGAGTGAGCGCAAGAACCCGAAAGTGATTGCGGAAAGTGTTGCCCGTTACCTTAAAAATGGTTCCAATGATTTAAGCCAGGTGGAAATTGCCGGGCCGGGATTCATCAATCTCAAAATGTCCAATGAGTTTTTTCTGCAACGGTTAAGGAGTGCTGTTAAACAGGGGGATGATTTTGGTCAAACGGATGTTGGGCAGGGCACTAAGGTTATGATCGAGTTTGTCAGCGCGAACCCCACGGGTCCCTTGCATGTCGGGCATGGGAGGGGGGCGGCAGTCGGGGACGCTCTAGGAAGGATTCTAAAAAAAGCCGGGTACGATTTGAGCACCGAATACTACATCAATGATGTGGGAAACCAGATGAACTTTCTGGGCCGGTCTACCTGGCTTCGTTACCGAGAACTGCTGGGGGAGGTTATAGAGTTTCCCGCTGACCATTACCGGGGTGAATATATTAAAGATATTGCCAACGAAATAATCGAACAGAAAAGGGACGAGTTTTTAAATTTGCCGGAAGAGGAATGCATTCCTTTTTTCAGAAAGTATGCAACGGATAATATTCTTCAAGGAATTCAAAAAGACCTTGCAGAATTTCGGGTGACTTTCGATAACTGGTTCAGCGAACAATCTCTTTATGATGATAACTCAGTAGAGAAGGCCATTGAATGGTTGAAGGGCAAAGGCCATATCTATGAAAAAGACGGAGCCGTTTGGTTGAAGTCTTCTGCCTTCAATGATGATAAGGACCGGGTCCTTGTCAAAAAAACAGGGGAGAAAACCTATTTTTGCTCCGATATCGCTTATCATCAGAATAAAATCAACCGTGGGTTTAAAAAAATCATCAATCTGATGGGTGCCGACCATCATGGTTACGTGCCGCGCATGGAAGCGGTTCTGCAGGCAATGGGGTATGACAATAAAATCTTCAAGATTCTTCTGATTCAATTTGTCAGTCTTTTGCGGGCAGGAGAAAAAATTTCCATGTCCACCCGGGCCGGTGAGTTTGAAACGCTGAGGGATGTGGTGAGTGAGGTGGGTGTCGATGTAGCACGATACTATTTTTTGATGCGCAGTTCCGACACGCACCTGGATTTTGACCTGGAGCTGGCCAAACAAGAAACCTCGGAAAACCCGGTTTTTTATATTCAATATGCGCATGCCCGGATATGCAGTATTTTTCGTACCGCTGAAGAAAAAGGCGTGGTGTGGGACAGATCTAACGAAGTGGATCTCTCACTTCTGGTTGAAGAGGAGGAGTTCGGCATTATCCGCGCCGTTCTTGCTTTTCCTGAAATAGTGGAAAAAAGCGCTCGGGCTTTGGAGGTGCATCGGATTTCCCATTACCTGCTTGATATGGTTTCCCGATTTCATGGGTATTACAGCAGGCATCGAGTTATCTCTGATGACAAGGCGCTTACACTTGCGCGTTTATTTTTGCTGGATGCTATACGAATTACCATCCGCAATGGTTTCGAATTGATGGGTATATCTTCTCCAGAAAAAATGTAACCCGGCGTAGCCGCCGGTGGCAATGAGTAATAGCATGCAGGGCAAACAAGGGGTTAGCTCGGCTTGACGAGTTTCCCCTGCGACTAGTAGCCACTGCTAATAATAGGTGCTATTAATTTATGAGACTTCTCCTTGTAATGATTTTTTTGGTGGCTTCGGCGGTGGGATTGCATTTTTCTGGAATCAATTTATTAGGTGGATTCCAGAAAAAGGAGGCGTCTGTTAAAAAATTAAGAGCCGTTAAGCCCAAATTCATCCGTGACAAGGTTGCTCAGGTTGCATCCGATAAACAGGTATATACTTTTTTTGAGACCTTGAATGATACTACCATGACTCAGTATGTTGGGCTCAATGGCGAGTTGTTGCCTCTTTCTCCAGAGAGAACGGTTATTGTGCCTGCCAAAAGTACAGCGACTATCCCTCCTGTTGAAAAACAGGTGAAGTCAGAACCGCTGGCTGAACCTGAAATTAAACTTGATCGAAATATTAGAACTGAAAATGAGGGACGGCCTCGTTATGCTGTTCAGGTGAGTTCGTTCCGCGATGCGGGGCGTGCGGGTGCTTTGAAAATGCGTCTCCAGGAAAAAGGTTTCGATGCTTTTTTAATGCAAGCGGAACTTGCCAATCATGCTGGAACCTGGCACCGGGTTTTTCTGGGAAGGTATGCAGATGAGGAAAAAGCGCAGGAGGCGGCCCGCTTGGCCAGAAGTGAGTACAAATTAAACGCGGTAGTGGTCCGTAAGACCAATTAGCAGGTTGTTGCAAACGGATTTTGCCGTTGTCAGCAGAGGTGGTCGGCATCACAGAATGCCTGTAACTCTTCTACCGGATCATCAATTCTTGGTCCGCCATAAAATTTTTTCTTGCTGTCAAACCAGGTGTTGAACCGATAGCCTTCAATATCGTCTTGATATAGCTTTCTTCTTTCGTCTTCTCCTTTAAAATCGAAGTTTAGATTGGCTTCTCCCTTTTGGGGGATGGTGATCATTGCTCTTTGTTCCGGAATATAAGGATGCCAGGCAATCACCTCGTAGTTTCCGGGGGGAATCTTTTCGATACTGAAGTTGCCTTTCGAGTCTGAAACCGTGTAATAGGGATTTTGCACCAGGTATGCATGAGTTTGGAGGAAAGGGTGGAGATTGCATTTGATGATAAATTCCTCCGCGTCTTTACGCACAAAAACACTTCGCACTTGGCTGGATTTCTCGGTTAGCGGACGGTTACTGGTCTGGTCTGAATAATTGTTACGGACTTCATAAGTCGCTATCTCATGCTGAATAGGATCTGTGTTTTCCAATAAAATGTTTTCACCGTTTTTAGCGCCGATTACATAACGGTTGGCCCGGCAACGGTCGATGTGAAAGATTTGCATTTTAGGCGAAAACGGTTTTCCTTTTTCAATGTTCGACAAATGGATGATCGTATCTTTCAGCCCTCGATTTTGTGAAACGGTGAAATCAAACAGTAGACGGTGGCCCCTCCCATCCGATATCCTTGAGCAGAATTCGATATTCGGTGCATTGATCAGGTGAAAAGAACGAGCCTTGGGAATCCGGCCAGAAAGTGTGACACGGCCTTTTAAAGTTCCTCCATCGTCTACAGAAACGACCGTGTAATGGGATCCAATCTGGTCAAATAGTTTTTTTGAAAGTTTGTTGTTTCTTTTGAATAAAATTTCAACTTTTTCCAGGGCTTTCTCACGCTTTCCCTGCAAATTGTATATAACCCCAAGGTCATATTCTGCTTTTACCATTCTGTGGTCCATGTTTAAGGCTGTTTCCAGTTCCTGAATGGCCTCATCCAGCAATTTGACGCGGGCAAAGGAAACTCCGCGGTTGTAGCGCAGGCCGGAAGAGTCGTATCCCAACCGCAAAGCCATTTCAAAGGAGAGCAGGGCTTCCTTGTGCCTTCCTGTCTGGCTGAAGGCGACACCAAGATTCGCTTGAATCAAGCTATCCTGCGGGGCGAGTTCGGCGGCTTTCGTGAATTCAGCTACGGCATTGTTCCACTCCTTTTTCTGGCTCAGTTTCATTGCTTCTTGATAGTGGGCTTTTGCTTCCTTATCAGAAGCCCCAAATACCGCTGGGCAGCCAAAAAACAGGATCAAGCAGAAAACCAGAAAACTCAGGCTATATTTTATGGGGGATTTAATTGTTTTCACTTTGGTAATATGATGGTTGAGTTTTGCAATGTAACAATACCCAAAGGGAGTGTCAACTTCTGTTAGATACTTGCAAGGGGTTAAAAATTCCACCGACACGTAAAATTTTCGTTTGCGGAAAATGTTAAGGGGAGCTCTATTTATTCAGTAATTTTCTATAAGGCAATGCGCAGGCCCTTATTTTTTAAGGCCTTCTCATGGCCAAAAGCAATTTTTAGAAGTGCCCTTAATTTTGAAGAATGATGAATTTGAAATCCACACAATACATGGAATCATTTGAAGCGCATTGGGGTGTTCCGGGAGGAATTTTCCAGACCATTGTCGGTGCCCAGCTTAAGGGTATGGAGTTGCCCTGTCCTCCCCGAATCCGGCATGAACTGCATTTGGATGAACAGAGCAGGGCCATCCTGTACGAAATTGAAGCGAAAGATCAATCCAAGCCAATCATTATGCTGGCTCATGGTATGGGAGGGTGTTCCGA
The DNA here is from genome assembly GCA_950072225.1 of uncultured Nitrospina sp. Classification (GTDB taxonomy): domain Bacteria; phylum Nitrospinota; class Nitrospinia; order Nitrospinales; family VA-1; genus LS-NOB. Next base: position 4,072 of record CATMOP010000046.1, on the reverse strand, counting down.
GTCCGGTTATATGAAACGGATTTCCACCAAGCTCTGGATGCAGGGTTATGGGGTGTTCCTGATCAATCATCGAGGTAGTGGACCGGGTATGGGTTTGAGTCCGCGGCTGTGGAATGGGGGCGCCAGCGATGATTTGGCAAAAATGATTGATTTTGTGATTCAGCGGAATCCAGATAAGTTCCTGGTGCCGATCGGTTTTTCTTTAAGTGGTAACATTCTTTTGAAATATTTGGGAGAGGGCCAGATTATTCCCAGTAAGGTTTTAGGAGTTCTGGCTGTAAATCCGCCTATTGATTTGAGGATTGCAAGTGCCATCATATCGAGAAAATGGAGTTGCGCGGTATTCAATCAGTATTATATGAAATTGATTCGAAATCAGGCTGTTGCTCTCGTGAAACAGTTTCCATCTGCTTTCAGTCCGCTCAAAAACTTCAAAACGATTTGGGATTTTGATGTCAGTTATACTGCTCCCTCTGGCGGATACAAAGATGTCGATGATTATTATGATCAATGTAGTTCTAGGTATTATTTAAAGAGAATTGAAATTCCCACTTCCATTTTGTGTGCCGAAGATGATCCTTTTGTTCCATGCAAAATATTTGATCAGGTTGAGATGAGTGAAAGGGTGACATTGCATAAACCGAAAAAGGGGGGCCATATGGGATATATCGCAAGAAATGTCACCCCTCATGGAGACCGGCGGTGGATGGACTATGCCATATTGGAATGGATTCGGGAATTAAGCACGGGAGGGAAAAGCTCGAACCCAAAACAAAAGCCTCCGCTTGGTGTTGGCAAGTTTTCCCCACGGGTAGTGGTGCAGAATACCGGGGACAAGCCATGATGCAGGGCCAGGGAGGTCTTCTTTTAAAGTACAGGTTGAAGGCCCTTGCCAACGGTTTCAAGGGGGTCGGTTTCAAAAAGGCCATGCGCCCGATTTCTATTTTGACGTTGGGGATGCTTTTTGTCATCGGCGACTATTGGTTTTTTCATAGAGTGATAGTCTATCTGGACGGATTGCCATTCAGGGTAGGTGATGAGTTGATCATTCAGTTGATCAACCTGGTGTTCATCACCCTGTTTATGATGGTCCTGTTTTCCAGTTTGATCGTTTCCCTCTCTGTCTACTATTTATCGCATGATCTGGAACTTCTCCATTCCCTACCAATTTCCATTTCGGGGATAGTTACCGCCCGTTACTTCCAGTGCATGGGAAACAGCTCCTGGATGGTTTTATTATTTTCCCTACCCATGTTTACTGCATACGGTTCGTATTTCAAGGTTTCATGGGATTATTATCTGTATTTGATATTCAACCTGGTTCCTTTCATAGCCATTCCCTGCTTGGTCGCAATTTTGGCGATAATGGTTTTAATGAAACTTTACCCCACCCACAAAACGCATCAGATAATGACTTTTCTGGGGTTATTTTTTCTGGTTGGAGTGGTGGTGTATTTACGGTTTATGTCACAGGATAAATTTTTTGGTCAGGATGTTTCTGATGAGCAGATCATCGCTTTTGTTGCTAGCCTGAAGGCTCCCGATTATCCATTTCTTCCCAGCAACTGGATAACCCGTGGGCTTTCAGGCTGGGTTGAGGGAAAAAGAGAAATGCCATTTATGCAGACTTTAATATTGTGGGGGGTGGCTGGAGGATTTTTCGTTTTGCATTTGTGGGTAGGTTCGCGGATTTATTTTCAGGGGTGGTGCCTGGTTCAGGTGGTGCGAAGTACTCCCTTGGAGAGGCGTGGGCGGGAGACTAAGAGGAGAACCTTTTTTCAAAATCTACCCCTGTCTGCTCCTGGCAAGGCTTTGTTGAACAAGGATTTTAAAATTTTTGTTCGCGATCCGGAACAATGGTCGCAACTCTTTATATTATTTGCTTTGGTGTGCGTTTATATTTTTAATATCATGCATCTTCCCCTGGAAAATAAAGTTTTGAGAGATGTGGTTTCCGTTTTGAATGTTGGCCTGGTGGGGTTTGTCATGGCGGCACTGATATCCAGATTCGTGTTCTCTTCACCCAGTGTGGAAGGAAAAAGTTTCTGGTTAATTTATACCCGACCCGTGACTATGCAGAAGTTTTTGGCGGGCAAGTTCTGGATGTTTTTCCCGCCACTTTTATTTATCGCCGAGTTGCTGGTTGTGGTGTCGAATCAGTTGCTGGAGGTGGATGCTTATGTAATGAGTGTTTCCGTCGTAGGTGTTTTTCTTTTAACATTTGGGCTGACCAGCCTGGGGTTGGGACTCGGCACCCTGTACCCTAAATTTGACTATGAAAATATTGCGGAAATTTCATCCAGCACGGGCGGTGTTCTATTTATGATTCTAGCATTGAGTTATATTGGGGTAGTGTTAATGTTGGGAGCCCGTCCGCTTTATGTCCATTTTAATGAAAAATTTCTTTTTAAGTCCATTGGCGGGTTGGAAGTTCCCGTTTGTTATGCTCTGATTTTTATTCTCACCTGGGCAATCGCCCATATTCCGTTGCGGTTGGGAATCCGTTCCTTGAATGCACGGGATATCAATTAAGGGAATCTCTGGAAATTTTTTTTGGCCATGAGCGGCCCTTATGAAATAAGGGTCTGCGAGGTTGCCCGAGGCAAAATTGTCGAATAATCAGAGATATCCTAATAAATTGTTATGGAATTATTTCCGGAATTTGAAAAGGAAATGCAAAGTCCGGTTGCGCCATTGGCGGACCGGATGCGCCCTGAAGACTGGGAAAAATTTGCCGGACAAGAACATCTGGTCGGTGAGGGTCTGCCGCTGAGGGAACTGGTGGAATCCGGCTCACGGTTGTCCTTTTTATTATGGGGACCACCGGGTACCGGTAAGACAACCCTTGCCCGGATTTCGGCCCGGTTGACCGAAAGCGAGTTTTATGAGATCAGCGCAGTGAATGCTGGCGTCGCTGATATCCGTAAGATAATCGAAGGTGCTCGTCAAGCTTGGAAAGTAAAACGCAGGGGAGCGGTCTTATTTATCGATGAAATTCACAGGTTCAACAAGGCCCAGCAGGATGCTGTTCTCCCACATATAGAGAATGGGACGGTTCGCCTGATTGGCAGTACCACGGAAAACCCTTCTTTTGAAGTAATACCTGCGCTTCGCTCGCGATGCCAGACTTTTCGCCTGGAACCTTTAGGACGTGGAGAAATCAGGGATATTCTGGACCGAGCATTGAAGGATTCAGAAAAGGGTTTGGGAAAATCCGCCCTGCAAATTGCCGCAGAGGCAATGAATATGATTGTCAGCCATGCCAATGGTGATGCTCGCCGTGCTCTCAATGTGCTGGAGGCGGCTCATGATGTGGTCACTAACCGTAATGAAAATCAGGTTAAATTGGAAATCGTTGAAGGCATCATTCAACAAGCCGCCACGCTTTACGATAAAAATGGAACCGAGCATTACGACCATGCCTCCGCATTCCAGAAAAGTCTGCGTGGTTCAGATGCCGATGCGGCCATTTACTGGCTGGCAAAAATGATTGCGGGTGGGGAGGACCCTCGTTTTATTGTCCGGCGACTGCTGGTCACAGCGGCTGAGGATGTGGGCAATGCAGACCCTAACGCATTCCTATTAGTGCAAGCAGTAGCAAATGCAGTGGAAAAATTGGGGTTTCCAGAAGCCCGGATTCCCCTTGCTCAGGCGGTGATTTATATTGCCCGGGCACCGAAGGATAATTCGGCTATTGTGGCTATTGATCAGGCTTTGGACGATATTCAGAAAAAGGGGCTCTCTTATCCCGTTCCGGATCACCTGAAGGACACCCACTATAAAGATGCCAAATCCAAATATGGATTTGGTGTGGATTACAAATATCCTCACGATGATCCTTCTGCGAAACAGGAATATCTGCCGAAACCCCTAAAAGATAGAAAATACACTACCCCCACTCGGCGCAGGCGAGCCGCCGGTGGCAACGAGCAATAACATAAAGGGCAAACAATGCGTTAGCTAGGCTTGATAAACTTTTGCTATCTGTTGGTAACTGAGCAAGGACTCGTTAAGCCGTGACAACTCTTTGCTAGCGGTAAAAAAGCTTTTGCCAGTTACCACCGGCTGTTAC
>CATMOP010000045.1 GCA_950072225.1 uncultured Nitrospina sp. | reverse complement strand
TCAGGGCCAGGTGGAGCGGTTGACTTTCTGACCTAACCGGCCACCACTAGGCGTGGGGCCGACTAGCAATAGCTTTTGCTGGCGAGCAACGATACTCTCGGCTGGAAGAGTTCCTGCCAATTGCCTCTTTGTGGAAGGGGGATGTTTCAATGGACCCCTCTTTATTTAAAGAGGGGCTTGGGGTGATTTACAATCTCTCATGCAATATGTGGGCTAGTTTCTCAGCTAGTAAGTTCAGGTTTAAATAAATCTAATATATCTGATAGGTCCATATATCCTTTTTATGTGGGAAGTGATTGCGTCACTTACCACTTATCCCATTGAACCTCACGCCCCTGCGGCTAGCAGCCACAAGGCCTGGCCAAGCGGCCGGTGGCAACTAGCAATATACTTGTCTGCTGGCAAAAAGTTATCTCGGGTCAAAAAGCCCTTGCCCAGTTTCCTCTCACGGGAGTGGGTGGTTAGCAACGACTCGTTGGGCCGAGAAAAAAGGTTGCCTGTCGGGTAAAGGTATTGCAACTCACCCGCGGAGGTTCTCCGCAAAAAATAATTTTTTTTTAATTGCGGGATTGATTTTTGCTTTTTATTCGCCTATATTTGAAGGGGGTAAGGGAGGTGAAACCGTTATGTTTTACGGCCTTGAAAGAAAGTTTTTCAGGGACCCTAGAATTTCGTTGACAACACTATATGTTGTATATACTTTAGTGAGCAACACAAAATATAGGCATTTTGTGATTAGAGTCACCTAAAATTTTTAAGGGAAAAGGGTAGTTTGGTGTTGGAATTATCCTTCAAACTTTTGACCGATAACTTATTCAATTTGTTGTGATAACTTTCTTTAGCGATACGGAGCCTTACTATGCTAATTGACCGGATATTTACCAAAGATCATCAGGATCCCTATGAGGGAATTCTTTTCGTCGAGCGGGATTCTAAAATCACTAATGCCGATGGTTCTTTGGTTGCTGAAATCAAGGACGTTTCAGTGCCGGACACATGGTCGCAAGTGGCTGTGGACATTATGGCGCAGAAATACTTCCGTAAGGCGGGGGTTCCGGCCCGATTAAAAAAGAAATTTGAGCCCGGGTTGCCTGAATGGCTCTGCCCATCGGTACCGGATGAAGAGGGATTGAACCAGCTTCCTGAATCAGCGCAGTTCACCCGCGAAACCACATCCCAGCAAGTTTTTCATCGTCTGGCCGGATGCTGGACGTATTGGGGATGGAAAAACAATTGTTTTACCAGTGAAAAAGACGCGCGTAATTATTATGACGAGATGCGTTATATGCTGGCCCGGCAGTTGGCGGCGCCCAACTCTCCGCAGTGGTTCAACACCGGCTTGAACTGGGCTTACGGTCTGGAAGGACCCGCACAGGGGCATTATTATTTTGATAAGGAGGCCGGGGGACTGCAAAAATCCAAAAATGCCTATGAACGGCCGCAGCCGCATGCCTGCTTCATTCTTTCCGTTGAAGATGACCTGGTTGGGGAGGGCGGGATCATGGATTTGTGGCGGCAGGAAGCCCGGCTATTCAAATTCGGGTCGGGGACCGGGAGTAACTTCTCCAACCTTCGTGGCAATGGCGAGTCTCTTTCAGGCGGTGGAAAGTCTTCCGGGCTAATGAGTTTTCTCAAGATCGGTGACCGGGCGGCTGGAGCGATCAAGTCTGGCGGAACCACCCGGCGCGCCGCAAAGATGGTCACTCTCGACATGGACCATCCCGATATTGAAGAGTTCATCGAATGGAAGGCCAAGGAAGAGCGTAAAGTTGCCGCGCTCGCGGCAGGAAGCCGGATTATCCGCCGGAGTCTGAAAGATATCCTCAAGGCATGTTGGTCCCAGGATGAAGGAGAAGAAACCCGGTTTGATGTCCAGAAAAATAAACCTTTGAGAAAAGCCATTCGCAAGGCATTGGATTGCTATATTTCTGAGAATTATATTTATTGTGTCATACAACTGGCCCGGCAAGGGGTCAAGGATATTGAGTTTGAAGAGTATGACACCAATTGGACCTCGGAAGCCTACTTGACTGTTTCAGGCCAGAACTCCAACAACTCGGTTCGGCTCACCAATGAGTTCCTGCGTGCTGTCGAATGCGATGGAGACTGGAACCTTATCCGCAGAACCGATGGGAAAGTGGCTAAGACCCTGCCGGCCAAGAATTTGTGGGAAAAGATCAATGATTCCGCCTGGTCCAGTGCTGATCCGGGGCTCCAGTTTCACACAACGATCAATGAGTGGCATACCTGTCCGGAAGACGGGCCGATCCGAGCTTCCAATCCCTGCTCCGAATACATGTTCCTGGATGATACCGCCTGCAATCTCGCTTCCATCAACTTGATGCGCTTTTACGATGAAGAGAAGGGTGTTTTTGAGGTAGAAAACTACCGGCATGCCTGCCGCATGTGGACCCTCACTCTGGAAATTTCGGTGATCATGGCGCAATTTCCTAATAAGGCCATTGCCAAAAAGAGTTTCGATTTCCGCACTCTCGGTCTCGGTTATGCCAACCTGGGGGCCTTGCTCATGGTGATGGGAATTCCTTATGACTCGGAAAACGGCCGGGCTATCTGCGGCGCGATTTCCGCTATGACTACGGGAGCCGCTTATGTCATGTCTGCGGAAATGGCTGGTGAGCTTGGCTCCTTTGCGAACTTTGAGAAGAACCGGAGCTCCATGCTTCAGGTTCTGAAAAACCACTGGCGCGCGGCGCATAACGTGGAAGTTCGTGAGTATGAAGGCCTCACCACTTTTCCGCAGGGTATCCATGCAGAACATTGCCCCTCCTATCTCCTCAATGCGGCCCAGAAGGAATGGGCGGATGCACTGGCACTGGGAGAACGCAACGGATTCCGTAATGCCCAGACCACTTGTATTGCGCCAACGGGTACGATCGGATTGTTGATGGATTGCGATACCACGGGCATTGAACCGGACTACGCACTCATCAAATACAAAAAACTGGCAGGGGGTGGTTATTTCAAGATTATCAACCAGTCGGTTCCCGGTGCGCTTCGCAGGCTGGGTTACAAACCCGATGAGATCAAGGATATCGTCGAATATTGCGTGGGCACGGGAAGCCTTGAGTCCGCTCCTTACATCAACCGGAATTCCCTGCGTCAAAAAGGCTTTACCGATGAAGTGCTCGATAATATTCAGCTCGAACTGCCCAGGGTTTTCGACATCAGTTTCGCGTTCAATAAATTTGTTTTGGGGGAACGGTTCTGCAAGGATGTGTTGAAGTTGACCGATGAACAATTGAACTCCATAAGCTTCAGCCTGCTGGGTTTTCTGGGTTTTACGGATGAGGAAATCCAGGTGTCCAATGACAGCATTTGCGGAAGGATGACGGTTGAAAACGCTCCCCACCTTAAGGAGCGCCATTATCCGGTTTTCGATTGTGCCAACCAGTGTGGAAAGTATGGCAAACGTTTTATCCGGCCGGAGGCGCACATCCGCATGATGGCGGCGGCCCAGCCATTCCTTTCCGGCGCGATATCCAAAACCATCAATATGCCCAACGATGCCACCATTGCGGATGTGGAACGGGCTCATATACTGAGCTGGAAACTGATGTTGAAGGGAACTGCCATCTACCGTGATGGTTCCAAACTGAGCCAGCCATTAAATAGTGTGGCGGTTGGCAGCTTTAACCAGTTGAAGATAGAAGATGAAGCCCCGGCCATGCAGGTGGCTAAACAGATTGTTGAAGTGGTCCGTGAGCACAGGCGCAAAGTCCTGCCGCATCGAAGAAAAGGGTATACCCAGAAAGCCTCCATTGGCGGGCACAAGGTTTATCTCAGAACCGGTGAATATGAGGACGGTACTCTGGGCGAGATTTTTATCGACATGCATAAAGAAGGCGCGGCATACCGCAGTTTGATGAACTGCTTCGCCATCGCGATTTCGCTGGGACTGCAACATGGGGTACCGCTGGAAGAGTTTACCGATGCGTTTGTGTTTACCCGGTTTGAACCAAACGGGATTGTTACCGGCAATAAGGCAATCACCATGTCTACTTCAACCATTGACTATATTTTCCGGGAACTGGCTATCAGTTATCTGGACAGGACCGATCTAGCCCAAGTGACCCCGGATGATTTACGGGCCGATTCTATCGGTAAAAAGAATCAGCAGTCCAGTGACAATGAGGTTGAATTTAACTCGAATGAGTCGCTGGGGGTTTCCACAAAAACCGAAATGGGGAAAGAAATCTCTCCAGCAACCAGTACGGTTTCATCCAATGGCAACGGAAATGGCAACGGAAATGGTTCCATGGCTCCTATTGCCCAGAAAAGTTCCATGGCAGCCCAGTCTGTAGGAGTTGCGACTTCCACGACAGTGATCGCCAAGCTGAAAGGTTATGAAGGCGATGCCTGCCAGGAATGCGGGAGCTTGACATTGGTTCGCAACGGAACCTGTTTGAAGTGCATGACCTGTGGAGCGACATCAGGTTGCTCCTGATACCACCCACCTGAATAGAATATTTGCAGGAGTCCAGCCAGCGAGTTCTTCGCTGGCTTCTCTGCTTTTACCCGGTCCCTTTATTTTTCAGTCCGATTTCTTTTTTCTTTAATCAGTGATTTTGCGCAACGAAGCCCGAAGGTAGGATTCTTCATTTTGAGGTCGACATGGTTGCGAAATGAAATGCGCGCCTGCTTTTCATCGCTGGTCCATCCCCCACCTTTGACAATGCGGGTTTCAGGCTGAGGTCTTTCGGATTTTTTTGAGTCCACCCATTCCCAGACGTTCCCGGCCATATCCATCACGCCGCTGGCACTGGAGCCAGATTGAAAAGAGCCCACCGGCGCAGAAAAAAGGTATCCGTCTTCTTCCCCCAGTAAATTGGAGCGGAGGGGAAGGAACACCTCCCCCCAGGGGTAGAAAAAGCTGGTGACACCCCGAGCGGCGGCTTCCCATTCTTCTTCTCGGGGCAAACGTTTTCCTGCCCATCGGCAATACTTACTCGCTTGAATCCAGTTGATACCCATTGCCGGGCAGTTGGGGCAGTCTTTTCCGCCGGTATAGGGTTTTTCATCATAACTGAGTCGGTATTTGCGGAACTGAGTGACGGTGATTTCCGTTCGATCAATATAAAATGCCGCCAGATTTGTAAATGGGGCTTTGTTTTTGACTAAAGTTCCATGAGGTGAAAGCTTTTTCTTACCTACAAGGCACTTTCCCGCATTGATCAGAATCATTAAAGTCTTGTCCTGTTTGTTCAAAATAGTGGGAAGCAAAGACGATTTAACCGAACCGCGTAAAATAGGATCCCGGTTCTGGGGGATAGATTTCGATTTGGCGGGTGGCGAACTTTGTTTTTGTTTCTGGGCCCGTTGGTCAATCGGGTAAGCCCTTTGGGTTCGCTTGCGGTGCTTTTGGCTGACAGGGGCGCAAGCGCTGACCCACGCGAATAGGAGGATATAAAATATTAATGGCCTCAAGGCTTCTCCTTGTTCATGATGGAATCCAGTTTCCCCTTTAGTCGGCGGTATTTCTCATAGCTTTTTTCAGAATCCTCTTTTTTACCCATCAACTCATAGGTGTAACCCAGGCTGTACCATGCATTAAGGTGGGTGGGGTCCATCTGGATGACTGACTTGAAAGCCTTCTCCGCATCGTCATATTTTTTTTCAAGATTATAAATTCCCCCCAACCCGTAATAGCCTTCGATATTTTTGGGATCTTTTTCGATGGCATTTAGAAAGGATTCTTTTGCGCTGCTAAATCGTCCTTGTTTGGTATGCTCGATTCCTTCCTGGACATATTCTTTACTATTCTTATTTCCGCATTGGGTTAAAATCATACCCATAAGGAGTATTGTAAAAAAATTCAGAAACAGTTTTTGACGGTTCATAGCAGAGGCTGGGCTGAACGCAATTAGAAATGGTGGAAAATGAAAAGCATGAAAATCCGCTCGTATAATACCAATGTTTCTTCGCACTTATAGAAAAAAGCGATTATGTCTTTGTCTGATCTAGGAGTGATGGCCCTGTTTGCCGGGCTCATGCTTGCAGGTTGTGGCGTTGTTTTTTTCTGGCAGGAGGGCAGAGGAATTTTTTGCCTTTGGCGGTCCATGGGTGCCCGGAAAAAACAATTCAAGCTCAGGAAGTTTGAGAATGTTTCTCCTCAGGAAAATCAGGCATTGGAAGTGGTGTTGGAAACTTGTTCCCGTTACCAAAGAGAAAAACTTTTCTATGAAGAGGGTTTGCGGTTTTTGCCCGATACATTGCGCCTGATCTCTCAGGTAGCCGCCATTTATTATCCCAATGAAAAGGCACCGATGGAAAAAGCCCGGATCGGAAACGTGCTCTCAGCTTTTTTGGAGGTGAACCGGCAAATCCTGGAAATGCTGGAAATTCCCGGCCTGGAAAGGCTGACTCAATTCCGTCTGCGGGAGGTGATGCCTGGTTTTGAAGGGAATAAAAATAATAGCGGTATATCGTTTGTCCCGGCTTTCTTCAAGCGTCGAGTCCGACTGATTACGGTGCGGGCGCTGTGGGTTCAGTGGATTCTGTTTGTGGGCGAATCGGCAATAAAAGTTTATGCAGAACACCGGGCGGATGAGATTCCCGAGCCGGAAACCCTGCTGGACGAAATGGATCAGTTGCAGGATGAAGCGGATCTGTCTCTACCGGATGAGGTTCGCGAAATTGTGGAAAGATCGAGGAAAAAGATTTTATTTGCGGTTAAACCTCTGCCATCGAAAGAAGTGAAGTCGATCTATATTTCGCTGGCTGAAAATATTGCTCAGGTCTGGCATCCTGAATCCGCCGCGCCCTTCTATGAAGTCCGGGTTTATGATTTGCTGAAAAGCGGTTATCTGGAGTGGGCCGGAAATTTAAGCCGCAAACCGGTGCTGAACAAAATGCTCGGCCTTAGGTTGAGCTATTTAACCGGGGCGAGAGAGATGGTGGCTCCTTTCGCCGAAAGCAAGCTGTTCGACTGGGCCAAAAAATATCAGGTGGGCCTTGCCGCAAAATGGTCGAAAACCATTTTTAAAACTCTGCAGAAAAAACAACCCGCAATCCTGTTTCGTGATGTGGCAATGGGAGTCATCAAAGAAGGTGGTAAACGCTGGTTGATCCTCTATCTTCATGGCAAAATTGCCGAGGAAACGAATAAGCTATATACAGTTATGCCTGATTCCAATGTTACCAAAGGTAGTCGTTGACCAGTCATTTAATCTTTTCTGCGCAGGAGTTGTCAGGGGTTTTGAGGCAGCAATAGTAATCGTATTCGATATAATTTTGATACAAGGCAAGGTTCTCCGCCTTCATCCGGCATTGTGAGATGCCGGTCACGGTGTCGACTTTTTTTTCCTGGCCCTTTTTGTCGATGAGGTAAACATCGAAGGTTTCTTTCTCCAGGTCTTTACCGCAAGCCGGAAACAAAACCAGACACATCATCACTGTAGCCTGAATCCATAGCTGTGAGATTTTGGATAGACTGAAGATTCGCATGATACCCCCGCAGCTATTTTAACCGATATTCCCCGTTGATAGGACCATGGTTCTTTAATAATCCAGGGGTCAACCTGTATCTATTTTTTAAGCAGGTAGGAAACTCTCACACCGCTGGAGTAGACATCGGCCCAGTGCGAAGATTTTTTCTGCTCAGGAGTGACCAGGTCGTGATACGTGCAAGGACGAGTCTGGTATTCTTGCCAGTCGATTTTTGTGAACTGCATTCCCAGCGATTGGAACCAGATTTCTAAAAGTGCTGAGGTGGGCAGGGTGATGAGGCTGAGGTCTTTGTCGCGATGTGGGAAAGAATGAGGCAGGCGATAGTCCTTCTTTTCCGGCTGGGTCAGGGCGGTGAGCATCATCGGCAGTTCAAGGCTTTCTTCATTGATGGATTGGTAAACCTGTGGCGCGTCTTTGCCTTGAACGGCGGCATAGGCGGCGGTGAACGTATCGAGCAGAACCGTTTCTTTTACCACCTTTTGCATTAGTTTCAGCAACCGATAAGGTTCGACCATGTAATAAAGTGTGCCGAGACAAAACACGGTGTCAAAACTGCCCTCCTCCAGATTCTCTAAATAACGGAAAGCATCGCCTACCTTAAAGTCATAGCGGGTTTTTGCGACCTTTGCCTGCTCGAATAGTTCTTCCCCCCGCTCGATGGTTTTTTCTTCCGTGTCGATTCCCTGAACAAATTCTGCTCCCATCTCGAGAGCCGAGTAGGCAAATGTTCCCATATGTGATCCGATATCGAGAATTCTTTTGCCCTTAAAACAATCCAGGTTGCGAGTCAGCAGGTTATCGATCCGGGCGTTGAGGCAGGCAAAACTATAAGGAATAGCCCAGCGCGTCTGCCGGGTTTCGGTTGTCAAGAAAGGGGAATCTTTGGCGATGACAATAGGAACTTTTTGCACGATGATCCTTAAGAAAGGAGTTTTTTTGCCGACCCATTTTCAATGCACCTAAGGTGCCTTGTAAAGAACCAATTTTAAAGGGTTTTAAAGTTTTTCTGATGGATGAGCCAACATCTTCCCTGGATCCCAAATCCACGGCGGCGATTGAAAAATTGGTTCAATCCTTAAAGAATAGCCATACCATCTTGTGGGTCACGCACCAGCATGATCAGGCTCAATCCATAGCGGACCGAGTTCTGGTTCTTGAGGAAGGACGAGTTCGCCCCCTAAGTCCGGCCACCCCATTTGTGCGACAGGAAAAATCGGCCTCCTTCACAAATGTTTTGCAGGACGCCCAGGGGTGTCCCGAATAATCCCCCTCTTTCAATCAGGTTTCCGACCCCTTATAATTGGACCATCATTTAATTTTGATGAGGCATGGATTGAGTACAAAGAGAACCAGAAAGAAACGGGACCGCTCATCCTTTAACAGTAAGAGCGAGGGCCTTTCCACTTTGGGGGAAAAGCTCAAAAGTAGTAACCCTGAGTTGGTGGAGTGGTTTGAAGCCATTCAGGGTATCGAGCTGACGGTGCCAAGGCTGGTGCAGGTGATCGAAGACCTCCTGCCTTATCCCTGGGATGACATTGATTTGTTTGAGGAGGCGATCAAGCTCACGGCCCAGGGCTTTTATTGGGAAGCGGTTGGCGTTTGCCACGATGTATTGCACCTGAGCCCCAATGCTTATCCCGTTCACCACCTTCTTGGACATATTTACGGGGCGATGGGAAATGCCCGCGAGGAAATTGAGCATTACCGCAAGGCGGTTCGGCTCAAACCCAATTATCCACAAATCTATTTTGATCTGAGTACGGCCTATTGGGTTGCGGGCAAGGAAAAAAAATCGCTCGCGGCACTAAAAAAAACCATACCCATGGCAGCAGATTTTGCGGTGGCGGATTATTGGCTAACTTTCATCTTTGACCGGCTGGGAAGAAATCGTGACCAATATCGGGTTTCTGAAAAAAATGCGGTTACATCGACTCAAACCTTTGCGCAGATTTGCGGGCTTCTTGGCACCGCGTTTATGGAGTACGGTTATCATACCTCAGCACGCCAGGCCTTAAAGAAGTCGGTGCGGGTGTGGCCGGAATTCGCGGAAGGCTATTACCAGCTCGGGACGCTTCACCTTAAAAAACTGCGGAATCCGAAACGGGCCGTAAAATATCTGGAAATGGCGGAACAACTTTATCTCCGCCAGAATGATTTTCCGAGAGCGGCTCTGGCGCATCAGTTACACCGGTCCAAGGAGGAGGTTCATGATAAAAACAAAGCCGCGGATGAATGGTTGAAAGAAGGTTTGCGGCTCCAAGGTCTGGGTTGGTACCAAGGGGCGGTGGATGCCTACCGGATGGCCCAGGGTTTTAAACCTGATTTTATGGATGCGTTTTACAATATGGGGGTCGCTTATGGCTGTATGGAGGAAAATGACATTGATGCTCTGCATAAGGCCGTATGGGTTTTCAAAAAGTCGATAGACATTAGCCCGGAATTTATTCACTCCTATACAGCTCTGGGCG